>JABFVP010000467.1 GCA_013362725.1 Cupriavidus sp. | reverse complement strand
GACTGCCTGCAGCAGTTTCTCCTTGGGCTCGAGCTCCATCAGGATTACGCCGCGGCCGCCGGCCGACAGCACCTTGACTTCATCCAGCGCCACCAGCAGCAGGCGGCCGTTGCCGGACAGGCAGGCCGCGTGCGTGGCCTCGTCGCCGATCGGCGCGGGCGGCAGCGGGGTGTCGCCGTCGTCCAGCGTCAGGAACGACTTGCCGCCCTTCTGCCGGCCGGTCATGTCGCCCACCGTGGTCTGGAAGCCGTTGCCATTGGCAGTCGCGATCAGCACACGCTGGCTGGCGCTGCCGGCAAAGGTGTGCGCCACCTGGCTGCCGGACTGCAGCTCGATCAGCGTGGTGATGGGCACTCCGTCGCCGCGCCCGCCCGGCAGGCTGGAGACCGGCACGGAATAGACCCGGCCGTTGGTGCCGAACACCAGCAGCACGTCGACGGTGCGGCAGTCGAAGGTGTTGTAGAGCGCATCGCCGGCCTTGAAGGTGAACTGCTGCGGATCGTGGCCATGGCCCTGGCGCGTGCGCACCCAGCCCTTCTGCGACATGATCACCGTCACCGGCTCGTCGATCACGCGCACCTCGGCCGCGGCGCGGCGCTGTTCCTGGATCAGCGTGCGGCGCGGGTCCTTGTCTTGCGGGCTGAACTGCTTGGCGTCGGTCTCGATCTCCTTGATGATGCGACGGCGCATCATGGTCTCGGACTTGAGCAGCACGTCGAGGTCAGCCTGCTCCTCGCGCAGCTCCTTCAGTTCCTTCTCGATCCGGATCGCTTCCAGGCGCGCCAGCTGGCGCAGGCGGATTTCCAGGATGTCCTCGGCCTGGCGGTCGCTCAGGCCGAAGGCCTCGATCAGCGCGGGCTTGGGCTCGTCGCTCTCGCGGATGATGCGGATCACCTCGTCGATATTGAGCAGCACCAGCATCCGGCCTTCGAGGATGTGGATGCGGTCCTCGACCTTGCCCAGGCGATGACGCGTGCGGCGCGTGACGGTGTCGAAGCGGAACGCGATCCACTCGCCCAGGATCTCGCGCAGGCCCTTCTGGCGCGGACGGCCGTCGGTGCCGATCATCACCAGGTTGATCGGCGCGCCGGATTCCAGGCTGGTGTGCGCCAGCAGCGTCTGGATGAACTCCTGCTGGTCGATGTTCTTGCTCTTGGGCTCGAACACCAGCCGCACCGGCGCGTCCTTGCCGGACTCGTCGCGCACCGCGTCGAGCACCGCCAGCACGGTGGCCTTGAGCTGCTGCTGGTCCGGCGTCAGCGCCTTCTTGCCGGTCTTGACCTTGGGATTGGTGATTTCCTCGATCTCTTCCAGCACCTTCTGCGCCGAGGTATTCGGCGGCAGCTCGGTCACCACCAGTTGCCACTGGCCGCGCGCCATTTCCTCGATGGTCCAGCGCGCGCGCACCTTCAGGCTGCCGCGGCCGTTCTCGTAGATCTGGGCAATGTCCGCCGCCGGCGAGATGATCTGGCCGCCGCCGGGATAGTCCGGCCCCGGCATCAGCGCCAGCAGTTCGGCCAGCGCGATATTGGGGTTGCGGATCATCGCCACGGTGGCGGCGGCGACCTCGCGCAGGTTGTGCGGCGGGATCTCGGTGGCCATGCCCACCGCGATGCCTGAGGCGCCGTTGAGCAGCACGAACGGCAGCCGCGCCGGCAGCAGCCTGGGCTCCTGCATCGAGCCGTCGTAGTTGGGGATGAAGTCGACCGTGCCTTCGTCGATCTCGTCGAGCAGCAGCCGCGAAATCGGCGTCAGGCGCGCTTCGGTGTAGCGCATCGCCGCGGCGCCGTCGCCGTCGCGCGAGCCGAAGTTGCCCTGGCCGTCGATCAGCGGGTAGCGCAGCGAGAAGTCCTGCGCCAGCCGCACCAGCGCGTCATAGGCGGACTGGTCGCCGTGCGGGTGGAACTTGCCCAGCACGTCGCCGACCACGCGCGCCGACTTGACCGGCTTGGCGTCGGCGCGCAGCCCCATCTCGTGCATCGCGAACAGGATGCGCCGCTGCACCGGCTTCTGGCCGTCGGCCACCTCGGGCAGCGCGCGGCCCTTGACCACGCTGACGGCGTAGTCCAGGTAGGCGCGCTCGGCGTAGCGGGCCAGCGTCAGCGAATCGGCCGGCTCTTCAGGTTGAAACGTGATGTCTTGTTGTTCCATGGATAGGCAAGGATTCGGCGCGCCATGTTGAAGCAGCGCGCCGGGTTGCTTGTGGTTCAGTCACGCCGTGTCAGGGCATGTCGCGCCGTGCGCCGAGCACCATCTTCACGCGCGGCCCCTCCGCAGTGGCACTGGCGCGCATCGGCCGCGCCTCCTGCGCAGGCTGGTAGAACCGGTAGAACTGCAGCACGGTGCTGACATACTGCTGCGTCTCGGGGTACGGCGGAATCCGGTTGTTGTAGCGCTGTACCGCGCCCTCGCCCGCGTTGTAGGCCGCCAGCACCAGCTCCAGGTTGTTCGGGAACTGCTGCATCAGCCAGCGCAGGTAGCGCACGCCGGCGGTGATGTTGGTGCGCGGGTCGGCCAGCTTCTGCTCGACCGTGCGGCGCTGGTCGGCGCTGACGCCGAAGCGCGCGCCGGTATCGGGAATCACCTGCATCAGCCCGATCGCCCCCTTGGGCGACACGGCCGCCGGATTGAAGCCGGATTCCACCGCCATCACCGCCTTGACCAGCGCGGGATCGACATCCTGCTTGCCGGCGATCTGGTGGATCAGCGGCTCGACGGTCTTGATATTGGGATGGTTGACGACGTAGCGGTACAGCTTGTGCTGCTCGAGGTCGATGTCGGGGTCGATGTCACCTCGCGCTGCCTGCGCCTGCCGCGCGGCCAGGCGCCCGGTGTCGAGCCTGCCGCCGTCCTTCATGAACAGCTTGTAGCGCGCGTCGAGCTTCTGGTCGGCGAAGTGC
This sequence comes from Cupriavidus sp., assembly GCA_013362725.1. Taxonomy (GTDB): domain Bacteria; phylum Pseudomonadota; class Gammaproteobacteria; order Burkholderiales; family Burkholderiaceae; genus Cupriavidus. The sequence continues at coordinate 18,966 of JABFVP010000467.1, read as the reverse complement.
GCCACGCCGTCGGCATCGATAAAGCCCCACAGCTCGGCGTGCGCCGCCGGCACGCAGGCGAGCCCGGCCAGCGCCAGCAGGACTGCGGTAGCCTTGCGCCAGGGGTTGCCGGGGGTTCTCGTCTTCATCGTGCGTTCCAGAGTGCGGCGGACCGGAGCGGGCATTATGCGCCAATCGGGCCGGGCGCGGCGCCCGCTCAGATATCGGCCTCGACCTCGTTGCCCTTCTCTTCCAGCCAGCTGCGGCGCTGGGCGGCCTCGCCCTTGCCCATCAGCATGTTCATCATCTCGACGGTCTGCGGCAGGTCGTATTCGCCCAGCATCACGGGCAGCAAGCGCCGCGTGTCGGGGTTCATGGTGGTTTCCCACAGCTGCTCGGCGCTCATCTCGCCCAGGCCCTTGAAGCGCGAGATCTGCCACGAGTTTTCCTTGACGCCGTCCTTGAGCAGCTTGTCCTGGATCGCTTCGAGTTCGCCCTCGTCCAGCGCGTACAGCTTCTGCGCCGGCTTCTTGCCGCGCGCCGGGGCATCGACGCGGAACAGCGGCGGACGCGCCACATAGACGTTGCCGGTCTCGATCAGCCTGGGGAAATGCCGGAAAAACAGCGTCAGCAGCAGCACCTGGATATGCGCGCCATCGACATCGGCATCGGACAGGATACAGATCTTGCCGTAGCGCAGGTTGGACAGGTCGGGCTCGTCGTTGGGGCCGTGCGGGTCCACGCCGATGGCCACGGCGATGTCGTGCACCTCGTTGTTGGCGAAGAGGCGGTCGCGCTCGGTCTCCCAGGTGTTCAGCACCTTGCCGCGCAGCGGCAGGATGGCCTGGAATTCCTTGTCGCGGCCCATCTTGGCCGAGCCGCCGGCGGAGTCGCCCTCGACCAGGAACAGCTCGTTGCGGGTTACGTCGGTGGACTCGCAGTCGGTCAGCTTGCCGGGCAGCACGGCCACGCCGGAGCCCTTCTTCTTCTCGACCTTCTGCGCCGCGCGCGTGCGTGCCTGGGCCTGGCGGATCACCAGCTCGGCCAGCTTCTTGCCGTACTCGACATGGTGGTTCAGCCACAGCTCCAGCGCCGGGCGGCTGAAGGTGGACACCAGCCGCACCGCGTCGCGGCTGTTCAGGCGCTCCTTGATCTGGCCCTGGAACTGCGGGTCCAGCACCTTGGCCGACAGCACGAACGATGCGCGCGCGAACACGTCCTCGCTCATCAGCTTGACGCCCTTGGGCTGCAGCGCATGCATCTCGATAAAGCTCTTGACCGCCTGGAACAGCCCTTCGCGCAGGCCGGACTCATGCGTGCCGCCGGCCGGCGTGGGGATCAGGTTGACGTAGGACTCGCGCACCGGCGCGCCGTCCTCGGTCCAGGCCACCACCCACGATGCGCCCTCGCCGTCGGCAAAGCCCTCCTCGCCGGGGTTGGCGTCGGGGTCGGCAAAGTGCTCGCCCTCGAACATCGGGATCACCAGCTCGGCGCCGCTGCCCTGCGCCAGCGCCTCGACCAGGTAGCCCTTCAGGCCCTGGTCGTACTGCCAGGTCTGGCGCTCGCCGGTCTTCTCGGTCACCAGCGTGACCTTGACCCCCGGCAGCAGCACGGCCTTGCTGCGCAGCAGGCGCTGCAGCTCGGCCAGCGGGATCGCGGCCGAATCGAAATACTTGGCGTCCGGCCACACCTGCACGCGCGTGCCGTTCTTCTTTTCGCCGCGCTCGAGCTTGCGCGAGGCCAGCGGCACGGTCACGTCGCCGCCCGAAAAGGTCAGCGTCGAGCACATGCCGTCGCGCCACACGGTTACGTCAAGCTGGGTCGACAGCGCATTGGTCACCGACACGCCAACGCCGTGCAGGCCGCCGGAAAAGGCATAGGCGCCGCCCTTGCCCTTGTCGAACTTGCCGCCGGCATGCAGCCGGGTAAAGACGATCTCGACCACGGGCACGCCCTCTTCCGGGTGGATGCCCACCGGGATGCCGCGGCCGTCGTCTTCCACGCTGAGGCTGCCGTCGCGATGCAGGGTCACCAGGATCTCGGAGCCATGGCCGCCGAGGGCCTCGTCCGATGCATTGTCGATCACCTCCTGCACGATATGCAGGGGGTTGTCGGTCCGGGTGTACATGCCGGGGCGCTGCTTGACCGGCTCCAGGCCCTTCAGGACCCGGATGGAAGATTCGCTGTACTGACTGGTTTTGCTCGCCATGGAGTCGCTACGAAAGTGGTGGTCCCGGCTGCCGCGAGGCGCACAACTGTGCACGCGCCGGGGCACCGGGCACTGCATTGTAATGGAAGCGCGCGACGCCAATCCCGCAGAAAAAAGCCAGCGCCCCGAAGCCCGCACCCGGTCCTGCTTGCTGCGCCGCCGGCACTTTTTCCGGGGCGCCGCGGGTGCGGGCGACGCCGTACGCGTTTTCGCGAGGCGGAGTAAACTGCCCACCACCCGGCCCGGGCAAGCCTGATTGCCGTTCCGGCGCGGTACAACAACAAGCACAGACAATCTGTCGGCGCTGCCTCACCCGGCGCGGCCGGCGCACACCGAGCCAAGATATGCAGAACCGACAACTCTCCCTGACCACCGTGCTTGTATGCGGTGGCCTGCTGGTCACGCTCTCGATGGGCATCCGGCACGGCTTCGGCCTGTTCAACCTGCCGATCACCCAGGCCCACGGCTGGAACCGCGAGACCTTCGCCTTTGCGCTGGCGCTGCAGAACCTGATGTGGGGCGCCAGCCAGCCCTTCGCCGGGGCCCTGGCCGACAAGTTCGGCGCGTTGCGCATCATGATGGTGGGCGTGGCGCTGTACGTCGCCGGGCTGGTGGTGATGGCGCTGGCGTCCAGCGGCACCGCCTTCGCCACCGGCGCCGGGGTGATGATCGGCATCGCCCAGTCCGGCACCACCTACAGCATCGTCTACGGCGTGATCGGCCGCGTGGCCAGCCCGGAAAAGCGGGTCTGGGCCATGGGCATCGCCGCCGCGGCAGGCTCGTTCGGCCAGTTCCTGATGATCCCGGTGGAACAGGGACTGATCTCCGGCCTGGGCTGGCAGAACGCGCTGTACGTGATGGCGCTGATGGCGTGCGTGATGCTGCCGCTGGCGCTGACCCTGCGCGAGCCGCGCGAGGCCGCCCACACCGGCGGCCACCATCAGACCATCGGCCAGGCCATCCATGAAGCCTTCGGCAACCGCAACTTCCAGCTGCTGACGCTGGGCTACTTCGTGTGCGGCTTCCAGGTGGTCTTTATCGGCGTGCACCTGGCGCCGTACCTGAAGGACCAGGGGCTGACGGATCCCAAGGTGGCCGTGGTGGCGCTGGCGCTGATCGGCCTGTTCAATGTCTTCGGCACCTATACCGCCGGCGCAATGGGCCAGCGCCTGCCCAAGCGCTACCTGCTGGCGGCAATCTACCTGGCGCGCTCGGTAGTGATCGCGGCCTACCTGCTGCTGCCGCTGACCGTCGCCAGCACCTGGGTGTTCGCGGCAGTGATGGGTTTCCTGTGGCTGTCGACCGTGCCGTTGACCAACGGCATCATCGCGCAGGTCTTCGGGGTGAAATACCTGTCGATGCTGTCGGGGGTGGTGTTCTTTTCGCACCAGATCGGCAGTTTCCTGGGCGCGTGGCTGGGGGGATATCTGTATGACCGCACCGGCGGCTACAACACGGTGTGGCTGATCGCGATCGCGCTGGGCGTGCTGGCGGCGCTGGTCAACCTGCCGATCCGCGAGCAGGCGGTGGTGCGGGCGCAACCGGCGGCGGCGTGATGGGCACGGCCCGGGCGCGCATGGCGAAAGCAGCCGGGCTGGCGGTGCTGGCCGGGGTGCTGGCGCTTGGGTTCGTCGGTTACCTGCGGCCGCGCTTCATGGTCGACCTGACCAATATGGTGCTGGCGTGGTGCGGATGAGGTCCGGCGCTTGCCGGGCCCTCGGGCCTCAGGCGCCTTCGCCCTTCGATTTCGCCTCCAGCACTTCCCAGCGCTCCAGCGCTTCCAGCAGTTCCATCTCGATCTCGTCGTGCCGCTTGCCCAGCTGCGCGGCCTTGGCCGCATCGCTGACATAGAGCGAGCCGTCCGCGAGCTGCGCCGAAATCGTTTTCTGCTCGGTCTCCAGCGCAGCGATGCGCTCGGGCAGCCCATCCAGCTCCCGCTGCTCCTTGTACGACAGCTTGACCGTCCGGTTGGCCCCGCGCGCCTCGCGCGACTCCTTGCCCCTGGCCGGCTCCGCCGACTTCTGCTCCGCCGGCTTGCGCGCCGCCTGCAGCGCCGCGCTGCGGGCTGATTGCTCGACCCAGTCGGAATAACCGCCCACCGATTCGCGCCAGACCCCATCGCCTTCGGCGGCCAGCGTCGAGGTCACCACGTTGTCGAGGAAGGCGCGGTCGTGCGACACCAGGAACACGGTGCCGCCGTAGTCCTGCAGCAGTTCCTCCAGCAACTCCAGCGTGTCGATGTCGAGATCGTTGGTGGGCTCGTCCAGCACCAGCACATTGGCCGGCCGCGCGAACAGCCGCGCCAGCAGCAACCGGTTGCGCTCGCCGCCCGACAGCGACCTGACCGGCGAGCGCGCGCGCTCCGGTGCGAACAGGAAGTCGCCCAGGTAGCTCATCACGTGCTTGCGCTGGCCGTTGACCTCGACCCAGTCGCTGCCCGGGCTGATGGTGTCGGCCAGCGACTTCTCCAGGTCCAGCGCGGTGCGCATCTGGTCGAAATACGCCACCTGCAGGTTGCTGCCATTGCGCACGGTGCCGCTGTCCGGCGCCAGTTCGCCCAGGATCAGGCGCAGCAGCGTGGTCTTGCCGGCGCCGTTGGGGCCGATCAGGCCGACCTTGTCGCCGCGCATGATGGTGGCGGTGAAGTCGCGCACCACCACCTTGTCGCCGTACGCCTTGCTCACGTCGGTCAACTCGGCCACGATCTTGCCGGAGCGGTCGGCCTGCGACACTTCCAGCCTGACGTTGCCCTGCACCTCGCGGCGCGCGGCACGCTCGTTGCGCATCGCCACCAGGCGCTGGATGCGCGACACGCTGCGGGTGCGGCGCGCTTCCACACCCTTGCGGATCCACACCTCTTCCTGCGCCAGCAGCTTGTCGAACTTGGCCTGCTCGACCTGCTCGGCGGCCAGCATCTCGGCCTTGCGCGCCTGGTACGCGGCGAAGTTGCCAGGGAAGGACACCAGCCGCCCGCGGTCAAGCTCGACGATGCGCGTGGCGACGCGGTCGAGGAAGGCGCGGTCGTGGGTGATCAGCAGCACGCTGCCGCGGAACTGCAGCAGCAGGTCTTCCAGCCAGCGGATCGCTTCCACGTCGAGGTGGTTGGTGGGTTCGTCCAGCAGCAGGATGTCGGGCTCGGCCACCAGCGCCTGCGCCAGTGCCACGCGCTTCTGCAGCCCGCCGGAAAGCGCGTCGACGCGCGTGTGCGAATCCAGCCCCAGCCGGGCCAGCGTGGTTTCCACGCGGGTGCGCAGCTGCCAGGCGCCGGCGGCGTCGAGCTCGGACTGCAGCCGGTGCAGCTCGGCCAGCGCCGCTGCGTCGTCGTGGTGCTCGGCAACGCGGTCGGCGGCGGCCTCGTAGCGCACCAGCAGGTCGTGCGCGTCGCCCATGCCCTGCGACACCGCGTCGAACACGGTGATGCCGGGCGCGAACTGCGGCTCCTGCGGCACGTAGGCGCTGGTCACGCCGCTCTGGCGGGCGATCAGCCCGTCATCCGGCGCCGACAGCCCGGCCACGATCTTCAGCAGCGAGGACTTGCCCGAACCATTGCGCCCGATCAGCCCCACGCGTTCGCCGGCCTCCAGCGAAAAGTCGGTGTGATCGAGCAGGGCCACGTGCCCGAAGGCAAGCTGGGCGTCGGTGATGGAAAACAGGGCCATGGGAACGAAGGCGAGACAGCGAGGAAAGAAGGGACGGGCCCGGCGGCACGGGCGTGCCGGCGGCAGCCCGCATTGTAGACGACCGGCAGCGGCAACTGGCTGCGCAAAAAAAGAAGGGCCCGCGCGCTGCGGGCCCAAGAGTCTCTCCTCGGTGCCCTGCTCGCAAGGCACGGAATCAGCATATCAACCGCCCACGTCCCGCTCCAGTCGGACAAGTCCGTAAGGGAAAGCCCCGGTCAACGGCGGTAGCCGCGCCGCGGCCGCGCCAAATCGGACCCAGATTGGACCGGATTGGTACGGCCAAGGCACTCTTGCGAAGATGGCGGCCGAAACCAAGTGCCTGCTGCCTCTCCAATGACCACCGCCTCCCTCAAAATTTCCGACCTGTCCGTGTCGGCGCTTGTCGCCGGGCTGGTCGCCACGCTGACCGGCTACACCAGTTCGCTGGTGCTGATGATCCAGGCGGGACACGCGGCCCATCTGAGCGATGCGCAGATCTCGTCGTGGATCTGGGCGCTGTCGATCGGCATGGGGGTCACCACCATCGGCCTGTCGCTGGCGTTGCGCGTGCCCATCGTGGTGGCATGGTCGACGCCCGGCGCGGCGCTGCTGATCGCCAGCCTGCCCGGCGTGCCCTATGCCGAGGCGATCGGCGCCTTTCTGCTGGCTGCGTTGCTGATGACCGCGGCCGGCATGACCGGCTGGTTCGACAAGCTGATGCGTGCCCTGCCGGCCAGCATCGCGTCGGCGCTGCTGGCCGGCATCCTGTTCCGCATCAGCGTGGACGTGTTCGTGCAGGCGCAGCACCAGACCGTGCTGCTGCTGGCGATGTTCGCCGCCTTCCTGCTGGGACGGCGGCTGTGGCCGGCCTATGCGGTGCCGGGGGTGCTGCTGGCCGGCATGGTGGTGGCAGGCGTGCTCGGGCAGCTCGATTTCTCGGGCGTGCGGCTGGAACTGGCCGTGCCAGTGTGGACCACGCCGGCGCTCTCGATGCCGGCCTTCATCAGCCTGGCGATTCCCTTGTTCATCGTCGCGCTGGCGTCGCAGAACATCCCCGGGCTGGCGGTGCTGCAGGCCGATGGCTATCACGTGCCGGCCTCGCGGCTGATCACAGTCACCGGGCTGGCCTCGGCCGCGCTGGCGCCGTTCGGCTCGCACGGCATCAACCTGGCCGCCATCACCGCTGCGATCTGCACCGGCCCGCAGGCCGATCCCGACCGCCATCGCCGCTATACCGCGGCCGTGGTCTGCGGCGTCGGTTACCTGGTCGCGGGCACGCTGGCCGCCAGCATCGCCGCGCTGTTCGCCGCCTTCCCGCAGGCGCTGGTGGTGGGCGTGACCGCGTTCGCGCTGCTGGGCTCGATCGCCAACGGCCTGACCGTCGCCATGCAGATCCCGGCCGAACGCGAAGCGGCCCTGCTGACCTTCATGATCACGGCTTCCGGCATGACCCTGGCAGGCATCGGCTCGGCATTCTGGGGCGTGGTGGGCGGCATGCTCGCTTACCACGTGCTGCGCCGCCGGGCAGCCTGACGGCGGATCCGGCGCGGGGCTACAGCAGCAGGAAAGCCAGGTCGGACAGGCCGATCTCTTCGGGCGGCACGCCCTTGCGCCGCTGGAACAGGATGTGCTGCAGCACGCGGTCGCGATTGCCGGCGAAGGTTTCCGGATCCAGCCGCAGCGCCACGCGCGCGTAGTGCTCGGCCAGCAGCCGGTAGACCCGGTGCCGCACCCGCAGCATCTCGTTCTCGGCATGCAGCTGGCTCATGGCGCCGGTATTTTCTTCTTCCAGCTGCCGCATGCTCACGACCACCCTGGCGTGCATGCCGCGGTAGCGGTCGGTCTCCGCATGGGCCTTGCGCAGTTCCTCGCGCAGCGCGCGCATGTCCTGCATCAGCTTAAGGTTGTGCTGCACGCCGCGCTGGATGCGCGCGGCCTCTTCCAGCGCCTGGTCCGCCGCGGCAATGGTGTCCTGCCACGGATTCGCGTCCGGCGCGATGGCCGGATCCCCAGACCCCGGTGTTGCGGACGACGCCGCGACCGCCGCGCCGTCGATGCCAGTGTGCTGCATACCGCTCCCCTATCCCCGTGCCCGCCGCCGGCATCGTCATTTCGTGCCGGCCTGGCCAGGCAAAACTACCGCGACTGTCCGGACTACCCTGTTGCCGCGGGCCAGCGTGCACCCGCTTGTTATGGTTCTGATCGTCACATTCAACCCGCCCTTGGCGCCGCGCACAACCACCGCTAGGGAGGGACGCGGCTTTGGCGCAACATGCGCGGGACGCTAAGATGCCGGCTCAGGCCCATTGCCGGCCAGCCTCTTCTGCATGCCATGAACGGATATCTGCTTCTCGCCCTCGCCATCGTCGCCGAGGTCATCGCCACCAGCAGCCTGAAAGCCTCGCAGGGCTTTACCCGGCTGCTGCCCAGCGTGCTGGTGGTCACCGGCTACGTCGCCGCCTTTTATCTGCTGATGCTGGTGATGCGCACCGTCCCGGTCGGCATCGCCTATGCGATCTGGAGCGGCGCGGGCATCGTGCTGGTATCGCTGATCGCGGTGGTGTTGTACCGGCAAGTGCCGGACCTGGCGGCCTGCGTCGGCATCGGGCTGATCATTGGCGGGGTGGCGGTGATCCAGCTGTTTTCGAAGACCAGCGCGCACTGACGGGCGGGAACATCTTTGTGATGGCTTCTGGAAACGGCAGGTTGAAAAGAAACAGGCCCTGCCATGTTGGCCAGGGCCCTGTCGGACAACCGCAAAGCCCCCTGCTTCCCTCCGGTCCGATTCCATGGCAGGGCGAGCATTGCGTTTGCCGAACGCGTCGCTCCCTATCGCGCGGTGGAACCGGTTGCAGAGCCGCTCGCGCTGCCGCTGGAGCTGGTTCCGGCTCCCGACGTGCCTGATTGAGGTGTCACGCTGCCCGAACCAGACATGGATCCGGTGCCGCTGGTACTACCTGCCGCAGTACAGCCGGCAAGGGCGCAGGCGATAACCATGGCCAAGGCTGCGGTCGAAGTCGTCTTCATGCTTTTTCTCCGGTAGTTTTAGGTGTGCGCCGGCCCATGCATCGACAGGCCTGCAGGCGTCTTATGCAATGGTCGTTCCAAGGCCCCGGCGGGAACCCATGCCATCCGGACGCTCTGGGGAAATCGATGCCACGGATGGATTCAAGCGTAAGAGCTACCGACGGTTGTAAGCATTGCTGCCCATCGCCAGCACAGCGCCATGGCGCTATCCCGCAACGTCGCTCGCATCGCCGCCGAAGGCGCTGCGCGCCCGGATGCGCCCGTCCCGCCCATGGATCAGCAGTTCGACCTTCTGCTCCTGGGCCAGCGCATTGCCAGCGGCGATCGCCGCTTCCTGCGTGGAATAGGACTTCCGGTTCTTGCCGCTTGCGTGCTGAACGGCCCAGCAGCCGCCAGCGGGCACGACGTGGATATTCGACATGAAGCTCTCCTTCGCCTGAACACGGCGAGCCGGCACCACGCGGCACCGGCTCCGGTCGCGTTCGGAACAAAAAAAGCCCGCGCCATGGCGGGCCACTGGGAAAAACCGGAGCGGTCAGCGCTCGACGCCGGTTTCCTCGCATTGCCGGGCGCTTGCCGATAGCCCGGCCAGAAATGCTTCATGTCGGTTCGTTCTGGACCCGATCCACGCGGGTACGCCCGGCACTGCGCCGGGCCATGGCATGCACCACCAGCGCGCGATGCATGACCAGTTGCTTGAGGCTCGCCCGCATGTTCGCCAGCATCGCCTGCGCCGTGTCGGCGTCGACGCGGTCGCGCTTGAGCTGCGCGACCCGCAGCTGCTGGGCATCGATTCTGTTGGACAGGCGCTCGATCGCCTGATCGGTTTCGTCCAGATCCTGGAGATCCTCCTCGATGCTGCGCAGGGGCTCGACTCCCGGTTGCATGGCCGTCTCCATCTGAGCGATATGCTTAGGTGATAGGCCAGATGCAAAGTCCTGTGTATCGGGCTCCGTCCTACAAATGGACAATTCATCGCGGCAACGCGAATCATTCACGCCGCCCAGGACACTACGCGTTGATCCGCCCCTTGTCCTTGCCAAAGGAAATGCGCCGGCCGACGCGGCCATCACGCGTATGGACGATCAGGTCGACGCGGTCTTCCTCGGCCTTCGCCGTGCCGGCCGCGATGGCCGCCTCCCGGTTGGGGAAAAGCAGACGGCCCTCGCTGCCGCACGCGCGTTCCACCACCCACTGAAGTCCCTCGATCCGCAAAACGTGAACGTCCGACATGGCTGCTCCAAAGCTGACGCAGTGAGTATCTGCAGACGGTGGCCTGGTCGGTATCGGCTTTTGTCCGACACGGCGGATTTGCAACGGCGGAGCCCGGAAAACAGCAGAAGATAATGCCGCTGAAAATCGTGAATAACGCGAGAGGAAGGAATTTGGCAGGCCGTGGCCAAATGAATCGGTGGTCCCGCCGACAGGAATCGAACCTGTATCTAGCGCTTAGGAGGCGCTCGTTCTATCCATTGAACTACGGCGAGGGACAGGACTGCCAGGATCGGGCAAGCCGCCGGCGCGGTGATCCTGGAGACGGGCGGGAGTATATCAAAATCCGCACGCCCGCGGCCCGGCGACAGCGCGGTGGTGGGTGTTGGCCGACACCGGCGTGCCGGGGTGTCGGCGCGCATCCAACGCGGCGGCGCCGGTGGCAAGTGGCGGCTGGTCCCCGCTCCGCCGGGAACCCGCGCCAGGCCTCGGATTCCAGCCTGAGCTGGCCCACTGGCGTGCGATGGCACGCCGCTTGCTCAACTTCCGTACCCCCCCGGCGCATCGGCGCCTTCCACCGGAGACCGCATATGGCCACCCTCTCGATCCATGACCTTGCCGGCTGCCGCGAACTGGCCCCCGCCGCCATGGCGCGCGTACGCGGCGCGGGTGGGCAATGGGTATTCGGCTGGATCCGCCCGTTCGTGCCGTCGTCGCCGGCGCCGCTCGGCACGGTGATCAACTTTTACGAGATCAACTACAGCTTCTATGCTGATCAGATAAACAACCAGTTCCAGAACATCGATATCCGCAACAACGCGCCGAACGCCAATATCAATGTGCGGGGCGACCAGGCTGCCAGGAACGACGGCCGGCTGGTCTGATCCGGCAGTACCCCGGGCGCCCTGCGGCGCTGGCATGCATGGTTGTGGATCGCAGCGGAGACCAGCTTGGGTTTCGACTCGCATTTCCGGTGGACCTCGGCGGCGTGCACGGACGTCGGGCGCGTGCGCGAGCGCAATGAGGATGCCTGCCTGGACCTGCCCGGGCAGGAATTGTGGGCCGTGGCCGACGGCATGGGCGGCCATGCCGTGGGAGATTTCGCCAGCCAGGCAGTGGTACGGGCCCTGACAGCGCTGCCGCCCCAGGCGCGGCTGGAAGACCGCATCGACGCCACGCGCGCGGCCTTGCAGGGCGTGAACCTGGCGCTGGTGGACGAAGCCGCGCGCCTGGGCGTGCGCTGCATCGGCAGCACGGTGGTGGTCATGCTCGCCGGCGACAGCCGCTGTGCCTGCCTGTGGGCGGGCGACAGCCGCCTGTACCGGCTGCGCGGCGGCCAGTTGGCACGCCTCACGCGCGACCACAACCAGGTCGAGCGCCTGCTCGCGCGCGGCCTGATCACGCCGGAGCAGGCGCGCCATCATCCCGCGCAGAATACCATCACGCGCGCCGTGGGCGCGGCGCCGACGCTGGCGCCGGAACAGCTGCTGACCGACGTGGCGGACGGCGACGTCTACCTGTTGTGCAGCGACGGCCTGAGCAACGAAGTCGACGATGATGCGATCGCCGCGGTGCTGGCGCAGCAGGACGTGGCGCAGGCCGCGCTGACGCTGGTGCAGAAGGCGCTCGATGCCGGCGGGCGCGACAACATCTCGGTGGTGGTGCTGCGCGCGTCCGATCCGTGCGGATCGGACCGTACCCTGGTCAACCCCGAGCTCGACGCCTGACGCCCGCGCCCTACCCCTTGCCGGCTTCGGCCTGCCGGCTGGCGCGGAAGTCCTTCGAGTGGATGCCGTGCTTCTTCAGCAGCATCTGCAGATGCGAGCGGTTCATGTCGAAGCGCCGCGCCAGTTCGGCGACCGTGCCGCCCACCTCCTGCAGGCCGCGCTCGAGGAAGGCGCGCTCGGCCTCGTCGCTGGCCGCGCGCTTGGCTTCGCTGAGCGAGGTCGCCATGGCGATCTCGGCGCCGGATGTGCCGCTGCCGACCACCGCCAGCGCGGCGGGCTTCGGGCGGATATCCTGCGGCAGGTGCGGCAGGTCGGCGGTATCGCCGGCCAGGCAGCTCAGCCGGTACAGCAGGTTGCGCAGCTCGCGGATATTGCCGGGGTAGTCGTAGTGCAGCAGGAAGTCGCGCAGCCGCGGCGTCAGCCTGACCGGCGCGCGCCGCAGCATGCCGGCGGCCTCGTCGCTGAAGTACGACACCAGCAGCGGGATCTCGTCGCGCCGCTCGCGCAGCGCCGGCAGGCTGACGTGGATCACGCTCAGGCGATAGAACAGGTCCTCGCGGAAGGTGCCGGCCTGGCTCATGCGGCGCAGGTCCTTGTTGGTCGCCGCGACGATGCGCGCATCGACCGAGATGATCTCGTCCGAGCCGACGCGCTGGATCTCGTGCGCCTCCAGCACGCGCAGCAGCTTGACCTGCCCGGTCAGCGGCAGTTCGCCGATCTCGTCCAGGAAGATGGTGCCGCTATGCGCGCTCTCGAACTTGCCGCGCCGGTCGTTGCTGGCGCCGGTGAAGGCGCCCTTCTTGTGGCCGAACAGCTCGGATTCGAGCAGGCTGTCGGGAATGGCACCGCAGTTGACCGAGATAAACGGCTTGTCGGTGCGCGCGCCGTTGGCGTGGATCACCTTGGCCATCAGCTCCTTGCCGGTGCCGCTTTCGCCGTCGATCAGCACCGGCAGTTCGGTCGGCGCGGCCTTCTCGGCGATTTCCAGCGCTTCGAGCAGCCGGGGGTTGTCGCCGAAGGTGCCCTCGAAGATAAAGCTGCGCTCCATCAGCGCCTGCCGGCGTTCGCGCGGCATGCGCTCGATCTCCGGCGGCGGCGCGGCAGCCTCGGGCTCGGCCGCTGCCGCCTGCACGAAACGCTCCTTGTGCGACAGCCCCATGACCTCGTCGCGCAGCGTGGTGGCCTGCTTGAGCAGCTTCTCGATCTCGGGCCGGTCCAGCTTCGAGGCCCAGCGCAGCGTCGAGCGCAGGATCTCGATCTTTTCGATCAGCCCGGCGAACGACACCGGCGAAGTCACCGAGACGGGGGTGGCACCCTGGTTGTATAGCTTCATGCGGCACTCAGTTGCTTCTGCACCAGTTGGAAATACATGCCCTTGCGCTCCAGCAGCTCCTCGTGCCGGCCCTGCTCGACGATCGCGCCCTCGTACAGCACCAGGATCTTGTCGGCCTGCATGATGGTGCTGAGCCGGTGCGCGATGATCACCGCGGTGCGGCCGCGCAGGATTTCCTGCATATTGGCCAGGATGTTGCTCTCGGACTGCGTGTCCAGTGCCGAGGTGGCTTCGTCGAACACCAGCAGGCGCGGGTCGTGGTACAGCGCGCGCGCAATGCACAGCCGCTGGATCTGCCCGCCCGACAGGCCAATGCCGCGTTCGCCGACCACCTGCTCGTAGCCCAGCGGCAGCTTGCTGATAAAGGCATGCGCGTCGGCCATGCGCGCGACTTCCTCGATGCGGCGGCGGTCCGGGCTGTCGTCGCCGCAGGCGATGTTCTCGGCGATGGTGCCGGAGAACAGCAGGTTGGACTGCATCACGTAGCCGACCTGGGCGCGGTAGAACGCTGCGTCGATCACGTTCAGGTCGTAGCCGTCGACCGTCATCGAACCCTCGGTGGGCTTGTAGAAGCCCACCAGCAGCTTGGCCAGCGTGGTCTTGCCCGAACCGCTGCGGCCGACGATGGCCACCATCTCGCCGGGCCGGATGGCGAAGCTGATGTTCTCCAGCACATAGGGCGTGTCGTCGCCGCCGTAGCGGAAGTACAGGTCCTTCATCACGATCTCGCCCTGCAGGTCGGGCAGCATCACCCGCGACAGCACGTCCTGCGGCTTCTGCTCCGGCTCCAGATCGAGCACGTCGCCAAGCCGTTCCATCGCCACGCCGGCGTCGTTGAGCTGGCCCCACAGCGCCACCAGCCCCATCAGCGGCGCCAGCACGCTGCCCATGAAGGCGTTGAAGGCGATCAGCTGGCCGATGGTCAGTTCGCGCTCCAGCACCAGCGTCGCGCCCACCCAAAGCACCGCGATGGTGGTGGCGGCATTGAGCAGCTGGCTTGCCAGCCCCACCAGGATATGGAACTGCTGTGCCTTGTACTGCGATTCCAGCGCCTTGGTGTACTTGCGCTCCCAGCGCAGCCGCACCGGGCGCTCGATGCCCATGCCCTTGACGGTCTCGGCGCCGCCCAGCGTCTCCATCAAGTAGGCCTTGGCATCGGTCGAGGCCGCGAACACGTCGCGCGCATAGGCCTTGACCCGCGGCGTCACCACCACCGTCAGCGCGGCGATCGGGATCACGAAGGCGATCAGCAGCAGCGTCAGCTTGACGTTGTAGAGAAACATGATGGTGAAGTAGATAAACACCATCAGCAGGTTCAGCGCCGTGGTCACCGTCGATTCGCTCAGGAAGGCGCGGATGGTCTGGTTCTCCTGGAAGCGCGCGAAGATGTCGCCGGTCTTGCGCTTGGCGAAGAACGACAGCGGCAACGACAGCGTGTGCCTGAAGAAGTGCGACATCATGGCGAAATCCATGTTGCGCACCATGAAGTTGGCCAGGTACGCGCGGATCGTCGACATCAGCTGCGAGAACACGCTGGAGATGATCAGCCCTGCGATCAAAAGGTGCAGCAGCCCGACGTTCTGGTGCACCACCACGCCGTCGAGGATGTTCTGGATGATCAGCGGCGGCACCACGCCCAGCATCTGGATCACGAAGGTCGCCAGGAACAGGTGCGCGAGGATCTTCTTGTACGGCGCCAGGTAGCCGATAAAGCGCAGCCACGGCGAGCGCTGCACCGACAGCTGCGTCATGCTCTCGCCCGGCGTGAACAGCAGGCAGGTGCCGCTCCAGCCGCGCTCGAATTCCTCCGCGCTCATCTTGCGGAAGCCGATGGCGGGATCGGCCACCCAGACCCAGCGCGACGAGATGCCGTACACCACCACGTAGTGGTAGCCTTCCCAATGGACGATGAACGGCAGCTCGAAGCCCATCAGCGAATCGCGCGTGCATTGGACCCCGCGCGTGGTGAAGCCCAGTGACTCCCCCGCCCGCGCCAGGCTGTCGAGCGTGGCGCCTTGCGTGGTGACGTTGGCCAGCTCGCGCAGCTTGCCCAGCGTCATCGGGATGCCGTAGTGCCGGCAGATCATCGCCAGGCAGGCCGCGCCGCAATCCATTTCCTCGGCCTGCTCCACCAGCGCGAAACGGCGGATCAGCTTCTCGCCCAGCTCGGGCCGGGAGGCCAGGTCGAGCAGTACCGGACGCTTGCGCCGCTCGGCCAGCTTCTTCTGCCGATGCAGCTCGCGGTCGAGCACGCGGATGCGCTCCTCCAGCACCTCGCGCAGGCGCGGATTGCGCTCGAGGATCAGCTGCACGGTTTTCTCGGGAATCACCAGCAGGCGCACGTCGGTCTCGGCAATGGCCGACGCCAGCTGCTCCTGCCGCATCACGCAGGCGCGCTCGCCGAAGATATCGCCCTGGCCCAGCGTCGCCAGCGGAAACTCGCTGCCCTCTTCGCTGCGCACGATGCGCACCGTGCCCTGGCGCACCACGTACAGGCGCCGGTCCTCGCGTCCGTCCTGCTTCAGGATTTCGCGGCCGGCCGCGACGCGCTTGACGCCGACACTGCGCACCGCGTCTTCCAGCTCCTGCTTGTCGAGCTTGCCGCGCAGGTCGAACAGCCGCGCGACAAAGCCGCCGGCCGAACTGATCGCGACATAGCTGGTGATGAACGCCAGCGCCGCCGGGTTGCCCGCCACCACCGGCTCGCTGACGCTGCGCGGGATCATCAGCAGCTCGGTCTTGCCCGAGGCCCGCACCGACGACTCGTGCCGGTATTCGCGCAGCAGCGCGAGATCGGCAAAGACCTCGCCGGTCTTGCGCACGCCCATGCTGATTTCCTTGCCGTGCTCCTCGTTGAACACCCGCACCGAGCCGGACTTGACGATAAACAGGCCTGGCGCGGCTTCGCCGGCATTGCAGACGGTGTCGCCAAAGCCGAAGGTGAGCACCTGCGCCGCCTCGGCCAGCCGCGCCAGTTCCTCCGGCGTCAGCACCGACAGGATCTCGACCGACGCCAGGAAGGCGGCCAGCGCCGGGCCCGCCTCAGGCGGCTGCGGCGCGGCGGTGGCGGCGTCGGCCGGCCCGGCGTCGCTAGCGGGCTTCGATGACATGTTCCTGCGCCCTGGCCATCAGCCAGTCCTCGCGCAGCAGGCGGCGCACTTCGACCGCCACCTCGCTGTCGAGCGTGGCCGGGTGCTTGGCGCGCACCAGGAAGACCTCGAAGAACGAGCGGTCGGGGGCCGGGAACGGCCCCAGCAGGTCGCCCGGCTCGGCGTTGAAGACCTTGGCCTCGATCTCGGTCTTGAGCGAGCCGCGCAGCACCTTGCCGATCTCGCCGCCGCGCTCGCGCGTGTCGGCAATCGAGTGCTCGCGTGCCATCTCGGCAAAGGCGTCGGGGTCGTCCTGCAGGTACGAGATCAGCTCCCTGGCCTTGCCCTCGCTGTCGACCACGATATGGCTGACCTCGATGCTGTCGAAGCGCGGCGAGTTCAGCGCAAAGTACTCCTGCACCGCCGCGTCGCTGCACACCTGCGCCATCATCCGCTCCTGGTACAGGCTGTCGGTGATGAAGGCCTCGAACTCGTCCAGGCTGACGTTGAGCGCATCCAGGTAGTGGTTCATGTCGGCCGCGCGGTGCAGCCCCTGCACGCGACGGAACTGGTCGGCGCGTTCCTGGATCTGTTCCGGTGTGACCACCAGGCCCTGCCGCTTCGCCGCATGCACGGTCAGCTTGTCGCGCACGATCTGCTCGACCAGTCCTTCGAACTGCCCGGTCAGCTTGAGCAGGCGCACGAATTCCTCGACCCCGAGCACCTCGTCGTCGATACGCACGATACCAGTCATTGTTCCGACTCCTTTGGCGGCCTGGCGCGGCGGCGCGCCAGGGCTGCCCATATGCTGTTCCAGTGTGCGACCGCAGCTAGCCCGCCACCTCGCGGAAGGGATCGAGCCCGAGGTCGATCAGGCGCCGTTCGCGCACCACGATCTCCGCCGTCGCGGTCATGCCGTAGCGCAGCGGATACTTGTTGTCGGCCACCGTGTAATAGTCGCGCGCCAGGCGCACGCGGCCCTCGTAGACCGGCTGCTTGTCAGGCCCGCCCGGCTTGGTCGCGGGCGAGATGAATTCCAGCGTGCCGTCGATGATCCCGTAGCGCTGGTACGGAAACGCATTGAACTTGAGCTTGACCGGCAGCCCCTCGCGCAGGAAGGCGCGGTCGCGCTCGGCAATCACGATCTTCACCACCGGGCGCGCATCCTTTGGCGCGATGCCGCCCAGCGGCGTATTGGCCTGCACCTTGTCGCCGCGCTGGGTCGAGGTGACGTCGGTGATCACGCCGGACACCGGCGCCAGGATCAGCAGGAAGTTGTCCTTGTCGATATTCTCGAAGCGGATGCGCGCGGCGGCGTCCGCCACCAGGCGGGCGGTCTGCACCTGCAGGCGCAGCTTGTCCTCGGCATTGGCGATCTCGCGCAGTGCCGCGTCATATTGCACGCGCAACCCCGCGAGGTCCTGGCCGCTGCTTTCCAGCTCGGAGCTGGCCTGGGTCAGCTCGCGGCCCAGCCGCGCCTCCAGCTCGCCCAGTCGCGACTGCGCCACGCGCAAGTTGTTGTCCGCTTCCTGCGCCGCGGCGCGCTTGGCATCGACCTGCGATTGCGACACCCCGCCGCCGCCGGGCAGCGCCAGCAGGCGCGCAGAGCGGTCCTGCTCCTGGCGCGCGAACTCGCGCGCCCGGCGCGCGTTGTCCAGGTTGCTGCGCGCCTCCTGCAGCTGGGCGCGCTGCTGCTCGGCCAGCCGCGTGGTGCCTTCGGCGATGCGGGTCTCGTGCTGGCGCGTGGCCACGTCGATCTGCTGCTTGAGCGCCGCCGCGCGGCGCTGCATCAGCGCCTTCTTGTCGGGGAATTGCTTCCACTCGCGCTCGGAATCTTCCAGCTTGAGCTGCGCCTCCAGCGCGTTGGCGGCGGCCTCGATCGCGCCACGCGCATTCAGGCGCGCCAGCACATCGTCCTTGGACACGGGCTGCCCTTCCGCCACGTACAGGTCGGCCAGTTCCCCATCCACCGGGGCATAGAAGCGCCGCACCTCGGACTCGGGCGCCAGCGTGCCCTGCGCGGTGACGATGACATCGGCGTGGCCGACGAAGGACCAGACCAGGCCGCACAGCACCAGTGCGAAGGTGGTGACGATGGTCAGCAGGCCCAGGCGCGACGGCTCGGCGCTGAGCAGGCCGATGCCTTCGGCGCCGTGGTCTTCGAGCGCCTCGGACAGTGGCTTGAGGCCGGCGTGGCGGGCATCGTCCTTCATGGCTTCCCCACAGGCGCCGATGGCGGGGCCGCGGCCGCCGCCGCAGATTCCGGCGCCTTGCCGGTGTCTTCACCGCCGATCAGCGCGAGCTTGGCCTTGAGCACGGCGGGGTCGAGCACGGTGCCCAGTTCGCGCAGCGCGTGCCGCTGCTGCGCGGCCTCGGCGCGGATCTCCTGCTCGACCTTGGCCAGCTGCGCCAGGTCGGCGCTCTCGCCGGCACGCAGTTGCGTGAAGATGCGCATGCCCTGGCGCGCGTCGTCCTGCGCCTGCGACAGCAGCCGCGCCTGCGCGCGGAACTTCGGCGAGATGCCGGGCTCGAGCCGCTGTTCGCCACCGATTACGCCATTGGCGCGGTACTGCTTCCATGCCGCGAGCGCGCTCGCCATCAGCTCGCGCGCGCGACGCAGCGCACTGTCGCGCACGCCGTTGACATCGGCCTCCACCGCCTTGGCGAAATAACCGTCCTCGTCCGCCTCGAGCATCGCGTAGAAATCGAGCAGGCGGTCCTCGTAGCCGCG
>JABFVP010000707.1 GCA_013362725.1 Cupriavidus sp. | reverse complement strand
AGAACCGTCCCGGTGTGGCAGGCGTACTGGGCGCCGACTACGTGGCCAAGGGACCGCGCGACGGCTCCGTGCTGCTGCTGACGTCGTCGACCTTCCTGACCGCGGCGGCCACGCAGGCGCGCTCGCCGTACGACCCGCTGGCCGCGTTCGCGCCCGTTGCGCTGGTGGCCGACGGTCCGCTGCTGCTGGCGGTGTCTTCCACCAGTGCGGCAGCGCGGTCGATCCGTACGCCGGCCGATCTTGTCGCCGCGGCGCGCGCCAGGCCGGGGGCCATCAGCTATGGCTCGGCCGGGGTGGGTTCGCTCGGCCAGCTCGCCACCGAACTGTTGTGCGACACCTCCAAGGTCCAGATGATGCACGTACCGTACAAGGGCGCGGCCAACGCGCTGATCGACCTGGCCGCCGGGCAGATCGACGTGATGATGTCGAACTACAGCTCGATCGCCACGCAGATCAAGTCCGGCAAGGTCAGGCCGCTGGCCGTGACCTCCGCGGCGCCGAACCCCGCGTTTCCGGACTTGCCGCCACTGGCCGCGTCGGTGCCGGGCTATGGCATCGAGATCTGGGTCGGCGTGCTGGCGCCGGCGGGCGCGCCCGCCGCGCTGGTACAGCGTCTCAATCGCGAGATTGCCGAGATCGCCGCGTCGCCGGAAGTGCGCGCGATCCTTGAGCCGGACGGCTCGCGCCCGCTGGCCGCGACGCCCGCGGAGTTCGGCGCGCGCATGAAGCAGGACCTTGCGCAGTGGAAGCGCATCGCGGTCGAGCGCAAGATCGTCGCGGAATAGGCGCAGGCCCGCCCACGCCCTGCACCACCTCGCCTACAGCGGTAGAATCGGCGCCTCGCACCGAAGAAGCCCGCCCGGTCCGCATGCCGGCTGGATCGCGGGCCTTCTGCCGTTTCGGAGGACCCCGTGCTGCGCGCGTTCGAACGTCTGCTTGATCCCTTCCCGCCCGACGAGGCACCGCCGCCGCCCAAGGGGCTGGCGGCCTTCCTGTGGGCCTGCACCCGCGGCACCCGCCGCTACTTCGTCGCGCTGGCGCTGCTGAGTGCCGGCGTGTCGATCTACGAAGCGTGGCTGTTCTCCTTCCTCGGGCCAGTTGTGGATCTGCTGGCGGCCTGGCAGGGCAACCGCGAAGCTTCGGCACAGGAGCAGCGCGTGCTGTGGGGGATCGGCATCGTGCTGGTGACCAGCATCGGCCTGGTGGCACTGCGCACCATGGTGCAGCACCAGGTGCTGGCGATCAACCTGCCGCTGCGGCTGCGCTGGGATTTCCACCGGCTGATGCTCAGGCAGAGCCTGTCCTTTTTCTCCGATGAGTTCGCCGGGCGCGTCACCACCAAGGTCATGCAGACCGCGCTGGCGGTGCGCGAGGTGCTGTTCACCTTTATCGAGATCGTGCTCGCCATCGGCGTGTACTTCATCACCATCATCGCGCTGGCGGGCGGCTTCGATTTCCGGCTGATGCTGCCCTTCATCGGCTGGATCGCGCTGTTCGGGCTGGCCATGCTGCACTTCGTGCCGCGGCTGGGCGAGGTCGGTCAGGAGCAGGCGCATGCGCGCTCGTCGATGACCGGACGCGTCACCGACGCCTACACCAATATCACCACCGTCAAGCTGTTCTCGCACACCCGGCGCGAGGCGCACTTCGCGCGCGCGGCGATGGAGGATTTCAAGGAAACCGGGTTCCGGCAGATGCGCCTCGTCAGCCAGTTCGAGATCGTCAACCAGGCTTTGGTCGTGGCGCTGATCCTGGCGGCGGGCGGCTACGCGCTGTGGCTGTGGCACCGGGCCGAGATCGGCACCGGCGCGGTGGCGGCGGTCACCGCCATGGCGCTGCGCATCAACGGCATGTCGCACTGGATCATGTGGCAGATGGCTTCGCTGTTCGAGAACATCGGCACGGTGCAGGACGGCATTGCCACGCTGACGCACGTGGCCAGGGTGCAGGACGCGCCCGGCGCGCCGGCGCTGCAGATCCGGCGCGGCGAAGTGGAATTCGACCAGGTCAGCTTCAACTACAACGGCGAACGCCAGGTGCTCGACGGCCTCAGCCTGACCGTGCGCCCCGGCGAGAAGATCGGGCTAGTGGGCCGCTCCGGCGCGGGCAAGTCCACGCTGATCAACCTGCTGCTGCGCTTCTACGACGTGGACAGCGGCCGCATCCGCATCGACGGGCAGGACATCGCCCGGGTGACGCAGGACAGCCTGCGCAGCGCCATCGGCATGGTCACGCAGGACACTTCGCTGCTGCATCGCTCGATCCGCGACAACATCGCCTATGGCCGTCCCAACGCCACCGATGCGGAGATCCGCCACGCCGCCGTGCACGCCCAGGCCGATGACTTCATCCGCCAGCTGAGCGACCAGCATGGCCACACCGGCTATGACACGCTGGTCGGCGAACGCGGCGTCAAGCTCTCGGGGGGCCAGCGCCAGCGCATCGCGATCGCCCGCGTGATGCTCAAGAACGCGCCCATCCTGCTGCTGGACGAAGCCACCAGCGCGCTCGACTCGGAAGTCGAGGCCGCGATCCAGGAAAGCCTCGACGAAATGATGGAGGGCAAGACCGTGATCGCGATCGCCCACCGCCTCTCCACCATCGCCGCCATGGACCGCCTGATCGTGATGGACCAGGGCCGCATCATCGAGCAGGGCACGCACGCCGAGCTGCTGGCGAAGAACGGCACCTATGCGCGGCTGTGGCGGCACCAGAGCGGCGGCTTCCTGGGCGAAGAGCAGGACGAGGTGTCGGAAGCGGTGCAGTAGCGCCGCGGGCGACAGTGCCGGGAGACTATCGCTAGTTCGCAGCCCTGCCGCCGCAGTCTCCTGCCGCATTTCCCACGTAAAATCCGCTCGCGCCGCGACATTCCGGCGCCCTGTCCTGACATTGGATTTACGTGGATCTCCTTACCCTCTACCTGCTTGCCATCGGAACGCTGCTTGCCAGTGCCGGCATGACGTTCTGGGAACACCGCGCCAATCCCCGGCACAACAAGGCGCTGCGCCTGCTCGCCGCGGGCTTTGCCACGCTGGCCGCAGGTTGCGCGGCGGCACTGTTCCGCCGCGAGCTGCCCGGTGCGACCGGTTCGGCCCTCAGCAATCTGGTGATCCTGAGCGGCTATCTGCTGGTACTCGGCGGCGTCGCCTCGCTGGGCGGGCGGCGTTATCGTGCGGCATCGGCCGCGCTGCTCGCCGGCATGGCGCTGGTGTGGGCGGTGTGGGGTCCGGGCTGGCGCGAGGTGGTGTGGAACCACGTCAGCAGCCTGCCAATCGCGGCCGTGAGCGCGATGACGGCGTGGGAAGCCCTGCGCTCGGCGTCGCTGAAGGCGCTGCCATCGCGCTATATCGTCGTGGCCGTGACCGCCATCCACGCGCTGACCTACGCCGCCAGATCATCGCTCCTGCCCTGGCTGGTGGCGGAATACGGACAGCCGGTGCAGGCGCTGGCCAGCAAGATCACGATCTACGAGGGAGTGCTGTATTCGGTCATGCTGCCGATGGCTTTGCTCAAGCTGGTTCGCGAAGAGACCCACGACCAGTTGCTGGCCGAAGCGCGCACCGATTACCTGACGCGCCTTGGCAATCGCAGGTGGTTCTTCGAGCAGGGCACGCACATCATGGACGACGACAAGGCCAGCGGACCGGCTGGCGCGTCGGCTGCAGTCGCGGTTGCCGTGCTGGCGTTCGACCTCGACCAGTTCAAGGCCATCAACGATCTCCACGGACACCAGGCCGGTGACGAGGTCCTGAAGTCGTTCGCCGAAACCGCGCGCAGCGTGCTCGGACCTGACGCGCTGCTCGCGCGCATCGGCGGCGAGGAATTCGCCGCGCAGCTGCGCGGCGACGCGGCGCGCCGCGCGAAGCCGCTGGGCGAGGCCGTGGCGCGGCGTTTCGCCGAGACCATTACGCGCCGGGTCGATAACACCGGCATTTCGGCGACCGTCAGCATCGGCCTGGCGCAGTTCGACGGCGAAGTGCCCGGCCTGGGCGAGGGGCTGGCTGCTGCGGACCGGGCGTTGTACCGGGCGAAAGCGCTGGGCGGGAATCGAATCGAGGTGGCGGAGGCTGCGGACGACGCACGCTGATTTGGCTCTATAGATCCGAGACATCTCACCGCGGCCAAGCCTGTGGATTTTCATTCCAATGATTCACGCAGCAAGCTGTATCCAAGCCAGGTCGCCCCTGCCGGTGCCAAACCGATCCCTTGTTTTACAATCTGGCCGACCGGCCTGAAACCTTGCCGCACCGGCGTCATTCCCGGACGCCAGGCCATCACCGCCAACGCCGCCGGCGCGACCCGCCACCGGCCGCCGGTACGAAACCTGCTTGGCTGATTCCAACGACATCGAGGAGCATGACCAATGACAAGTTGGCTGCATCAGCGGCAGCTGTGCCGCGCGCGGAGGCCCTGACATGGCGGGTTCGAGCTTGCTGGCATTGATCGACGACATCGCCACCATCCTGGACGATGTCGCCGTCATGAGCAAAATGGCGGCCAAGAAGACCGCCGGCGTGCTGGGCGACGACCTGGCGCTGAACGCGCAGCAGGTCAGCGGCGTGAAGGCGGAGCGCGAGCTGCCGGTGGTATGGGCGGTTGCGCTGGGGTCGATGCGCAACAAGGTGATCCTGGTGCCGGCGGCGCTGGCGATCAGCGCCTGGGCCCCCTGGGGCGTGGTGCCTTTGCTGATGGTCGGCGGCGCGTTTCTTTGCTACGAGGGCTTTGAAAAACTGGCGCACCGCTTCCTGCACAGCAAGGCCGACGACGCCGTGCACCACGCGCGTGAAGTCCAGGCCGTGGCGGATCCCGCCGTCGACCTGGTGGCCTTCGAGAAAGAGAAGATCAAGGGCGCGGTCCGCACCGACTTCATCCTTTCAGCGGAGATCATCGTGATCTCGCTGGGCACCGTCGCCAACGCGCCCTTCGGCCAGCGGCTCGCGGTCCTGTGCGCGATCGCGGTCATCATGACGGTGGGCGTCTATGGCCTGGTGGCCGGCATCGTGAAGCTCGATGACGTGGGCCTGTACCTGAGCAGGCAAGCGTCGGCAGGACTGCGCTGGCTGGGGCAAGGCTTGCTGCGACTGGCGCCCCGGCTGATGAAGACCCTCTCGTTCGCGGGGACGGCGGCGATGTTCCTGGTGGGCGGCGGCATCCTGATGCATGGCATCCCGGCCATGCACCACGTGACCGAAGCCGCGGCCCTGGGCGCGGCTTCGGTGACGGCAATCGGCGGTGTGCTGGCGGTGCTGGCGCCGGTGGTGATCGACGGCATTGCCGGCATCGTCGCCGGGGCGCTGGTGTTGGTGGCGGTAAGCGTAGTGAAGGCCGGGATGCGGGCGGTGCGGCCTTCGGCGCGCTAGGGGCCGGAACCGACTGGCTTCGCCCACGCCGCGAAGGGCTCGCCGCCCGTCGGGATAGTCAAGCCACGCCGCCCCCATGCACCGGCGCGCCCCCTTCCGGTACTCTCGCACTCAGGATCGATCCCGTCGTCGATTCCGTCACCAGCAGCGTCTTGCCGTCATCGCCGCCGAAGCACAGATTGGTCACCGACGCGCCCACCGGCGTGCGAATGACTTCGACCGGCTCGGCGCGATGGTTCAGCACCCAGACATAGCCGAGCCCCGGATTGGCGACCAGCAGGAACCCGTCCGCGCGCATGGCCAGGCCGTCCGGACCACTCGGTCCGTAGGACGTGAAGAACTGGCCCACCTTGCTGACCGAGCCGTCGGCCTGCAGCGGCACGCGCCACACGCAGTTGCCGCGCGTCATGGCGACATACAGCACCTTCTCGTCGGGCGACAGCACCAGGCCATTCGGGCTTGGCGCATTGTTCAGCAGCACATCGAGCTTGCCCGCGGGCGACAGCCGGTAGACGCGGCCAGTGGGGTCATGCATGCCGGTCTGGCCCTGGTCCGTGAAGTACAGGTTGCCGGCGGCATCGAAGGTCAGGTCGTTGACGCCGCGGAAGCGTTCCGAATTCCGGCGTTCAAGGAACGGCGTCACCGTCCCGGTCTGCGGGTTCAGCCGCATCAGTCCGTTGCGGTAATCGGTAATCAGGAAGTCGCCGCCGGCCAGGCGCTTCATGCCGTTCGGCTCGCCGTCGTATTCGGCCACCGGTTCCCAGTCGCCCTGCAGCGATACGCGGAACACGCGGCCATAGGGAATATCGGTTACCCACAGGTGGCCGTCCGCCCAGACGGGGCCTTCGAGGAATGAATCCGTCACCGCGCCGCCGCGATTGGCGAGCGACCACGCGTTGTCCCGGTCCTGCCGCCGGAACGATTCCGGAAGGCGGGTCAGCACCGTGGCGTCGCGGACGGTGGGTTGCTGAAGCAGCATCATCGTGGTCCCCGCTGTTACTGCTTTTCGATATTGGCCTTCTGTGCCACGGCCGCCCATTGCGCGGTTTCCCGCTGGATCAGCTGTGCGAATCCGCTGCTGTCCAGGCTGCCAGCCTGCGAACCCATTTGTGCCAGGAATTGCTTCATGTCTGGCGATAGTAGCGCTTTTTGAATTTCAGCCTGCAGGCGGGTGATCACCTCGGCCGGCGTTCCCTTCGGCGCAGCCAGGCCCGACCAGTTGAACAGGTTGAACGTCGGCAGTCCGGCTTCCGCGAAGGTCGGCACATCGGGGAACACTTCGAGCCGGTTCTTGCCGCTGATGCCAAGCAGCCGCATCTGATTGCCCTTGACCTGGGCCAGCGCGGTCGGCGTCGACACCACCAGCAGATCGACGCTGCCGCCCAGCAGGCCCACCATGGCTTCGCCGGCGCCCTTGTACGGCACGTGCATCAGCTTGATGCCGGCCGCCTGCTGGAAGGCCTCGGCGGCAAAATGCGGCGAGCTGCCCGGGCCGCCGGTACCGAATGTCACTTCACCGGGATGCGCCTTGGCGTAGCTGATCAGCGAAGCCAGGTCCTTGAAGCGCGAATCAGCCTTGACCCCGACCACGACCGGCGAGAATGCGAACGGGGCGATCGGTACCAGCGCGGTCCGGTGATCCCAGTTCAACTTCCTGAAGACGTAGGGCAGCGTGGTGTAGGAGTTGTCGTTGGCCAGCAGCGTATAGCCGTCGGCCGGCGCCTTGACGACCAGCGTGGTGCCGATGGTGCCGGAAGCGCCCGGCTTGTTCTCGACCACGAAACTCTGGCCGGTCTGCTCGCTGAGCTTCTGCGCGACCTTGCGCGTCACCACGTCGACGGCGCCGCCCGGCGGATTCGGCACCACAATGCGCACGGGCTTGTCCGGGTAGGCCGCCCATGCTGGCGCCGCGCTGGCCGCGGCCATCGCCGCGGCCACTGCAAAGAGGAAAAATCTGCGATGAATCATCGTTGTCTCCTGGCGGCGTCGGTCCGGCTGCCAGCCGGCCGCGCTGCCTGTATTGTCTTGACCGGTGGGGAGTCGAAGCCTCTCCTAAACCGCCGCGGCAGAGCCCTGCAGCACGGCAATCACGTTCTGCGCGGCACCCACACCCATGTTCACGTAAGCCGCATCGCTGACACCGCCGATATGCGGCGACAGGATGACGTTAGGAAGCGTCTGGAACGGATGCGGCACGACCATCGGCTCGACCGCGAAGCTGTCGAGGCCGGCGGCGTAGAGCCTGCCGTCGAGCGCCTCGGCCAACGCAGGCTCGTCGATCAGGCCGCCGCGCGCGGTGTAGACCAGGATGGCGCCGGGCTTGAACAGGGCCAGCG
>JABFVP010000681.1 GCA_013362725.1 Cupriavidus sp. | reverse complement strand
GGCGCCCGCGGCGTGGTCGGCCAGGCCGGCGAACGGCGCCGTCAAGCGCCCGAAGCCAGCCGGCCACAGCCGCGCCAGCCCGGCGGCGAACAGGACCGCGATGGCGACATTGCGCACCACGCCCGGGGCGTCGCTGAAGGCGCTGGTGAGCGCGCCGAAGACAATGCCCAGCGCGGAAAAGGCGCAGACGAAGCCCAGCGCGATCGCCAGCGGGCGCAGGCGGCTGGTTTCGCCCAGCGAAGCGCCCAGCAGCATGGGCAGCACGGGCAGCACGCACGGCGACGCAATCGTCAGCACGCCGGCGGCAAAGGCAAGGTAGGCATCGATCATGGCGGTGGACTCCCGGATTGGTATGGCTGCATTGCACCGTCCCGGCGTATCGGCGTTGTTTCCGCATCCGGCCCGCTGTGCAATGTTTCTTGTCCGGATCCGGCCCGGATACACAGCGATACAAAGCGCGCCGCCAGCGCCGCATAATGGCGGCACCGGGCCAGGGCGACGGCCGTCCTTGCCGGCGCCGGCTGCCCCCTTTCTCCTTCTCTTTCTTCGATTCCGGGACCCGCCATGACCCCGCAGGACCATATCCTTATCGTCGACGACGACCGCGAAATCCGCGAACTGGTTGCCGCCTACCTCGAGCGCAGCGGCATGCGCGTGTCCCTGGCCGCCAACGGGCGCGAGATGCGCGCGGCACTGGACAAGGGCTCGGTCGACCTGGTGGTGCTGGACCTGATGCTGCCCGGCGAAGACGGGCTGGCGCTGTGCCGCGACCTGCGCGCGGGCGAGCGCCGCAACCTGCCGGTGCTGATGCTGACCGCGCGCAACGAGGAAGCCGACCGCATCCTGGGGCTGGAGATGGGCGCCGACGACTACCTGGTCAAGCCCTTCGCCGCGCGCGAACTGCTGGCGCGGATCCGCTCGGTGCTGCGGCGCACGCGCATGCTGCCGCCCAACCTGCAGGTCACCGAGGCCGCCAGCGTGCTGGCGTTCGGCCCGTGGCGGCTCGACACCAACGCCCGCCACCTGATCGACCAGCAGGACGTGATCGTCGCGCTCAGCGGCGCGGAATACCGGCTGCTGCGCGTCTTCGTCGATCACCCGCAGCGGGTGCTGACGCGCGACCAGCTGCTGAACCTGACCCAGGGCCGCGACGCCGAGCTGTTCGAGCGCTCGATCGACCTGCTGGTGAGCCGCCTGCGCCAGCGCCTGCGCGACGACGCGCGCGAGCCGCGCTACATCAAGACCGTGCGCAACGGCGGCTATGTCTTCAGCGCCACCGTCGAAATCCGCGAGGAGCGCGCATGAACGCGGGCAGGCGCAAGGGGCTGGCCTGGCCGCGCACGCTGTTCGCGCGGCTGATGGTGATCCTGCTGGTCGGGCTGGTGCTGGCGCAGAGCCTGTCGTACAGCCTGGTGATGATGGAGCGCAAGAGCGCGGCCGACCGGCTGATGCTGGGCAACCTGGAGCGCGACGTGGCCAGCTCGGTGGCGATGCTCGTCATGCTGCCGGCGGAGCAGCGCGCGCCCTGGCTGGAGCGGGTGCGGCGCGACAACTACAGCTACCGTCTCGATGCCGGCACGCCGGGCGAGCCGCCGCGCGCGCCGCTCGCGCGCAAGGCCGTCGACACCATTGCCGAGGCGCTGCAGGGCCGCTATCCGGTCTCGGCCAGCAGCCAGCCGGGCGGGGGCTTCCAGGTACACCTGCGGCTGCACGATGGCAGCCCGCTGACGATCGACGTGCAGCCCAGGCGCTCGCTGGTATCGCCGTGGCTGCTGGCGATGCTGGCGGCGCAGCTGGCGCTGCTGGTGGCCTGCGCCTGGCTGGCGGTACGCGTGGTCACGCGTCCGCTCAGCCAGCTGGCCAGCGCGGCCGAGAACCTGGGGCCGGACCTGAAGGCGCAGCGCGTGCCCGAAACCGGGCCGACCGAGGTGGCCCATGCCGCCGCCGCCTTCAACGCCATGCAGGCCCGCATCGCCGGCTACCTGGATGAGCGCATGCAGATCCTGGCCGCGATCTCGCACGACCTGCAGACGCCGATCACGCGCATGCGTCTGCGCGTGGACCTGATGGAAGACTCGCCCACGCAGCAGAAGCTCTACCACGACCTGCGCGAGATGGAGCACCTGGTGCGCGAGGGCGTGGCCTATGCGCGCACCCTGCAGGGCGGCACCGAGACCCCGGCCCGCATCGATCCCGATGCGCTGCTCGACAGCCTGGCCGGCGACTACCTCGACGCCGGCCAGGCCATCGCCATCGAAGGGCAGGCCGGCGCGCCGCTGCTGACGCGTCCGCAGGCGCTGCGGCGCATCCTGACCAACCTGATCGACAACGCGCTGAAGTTTGGCGCGGAGGTTACGCTGGCGGTGGCGCGGCAGGACGATGGCTGGCTGCAGATTGCCGTGCAGGACCGCGGCCCCGGCATTCCCGAGGCCGAACTCGAGCGCGTGATGCAGCCATACTACCGCCTCGAAACCTCGCGCAACCGCGGCACCGGCGGCACCGGCCTGGGCCTGGCGATCGCGCAGCAACTGACACAGGCCCTGGGCGGCACCCTGCAACTGGCCAATCGCGAAGGCGGCGGCCTGCAGGCCACACTGCGCCTGCCCGCCTGAGATCGTGTTTTTTTCTTCCCTCTCCCGCCTGCGGGAGAGGGGCGGGGGATAGGGCCGGCGCCCCCGACGAAGTCAGTCCCCCGGATATTCCTGGCACCGTCCTCGCGGCGCCAATCCCCCAAATCCGTTAGACAAGAATTCCATTCCATCCCCTGATCGGGGGATAAACGCCATTTGGCCGGTTTGGGTTATGACATTAGCATCATAATCAATTATTGCCAGAGCGATGCCCATCTGCGCATTGATTTATTGTCTGAAATCGGCGGAAAGATGTTGAATTTAGATAGCGAAAGCGGGATGCGAAGATTCCCGTGAAAGCCTTGTCTGCTCGTGCGATGCGAGCTTCATCGTCGCCCGCGCCGGGCTCCGTATCGCGCAGCCGCATCCGCATATTTCGCGCGCGACATAAGCGAATTAGTGATCGGGATATTTTATGCAGTCACAACTTTGTTTGCGAAAATTAACAATTACTCCGCCGCACTCTCCTTACAATGCGCCTTCGCATTAGCGGCAACGCAGCCCGATTTATCGGCCCCTGCGGTTGCACGACGCCATTCCCGCTGCGAATGGCCATCCGGCGCAGTTCCTCGGTGCCGCGCCGGATCCCGTAGGCCTGTTCTGCCGGTGTTCGCATCCGGCCAGGCCCGGTCGGGTTCCGTGTCCTCGTGCCGCCATGCGATAAGCCGATAACGGAGCTCAAGCCCGCGCGCGCCTGTGTCATCGGTGCGCGGCGCCAGCTTGGGCAACACAGAGACAGGCTGCGGATCCCATGGATTCACTGATAAAGCGCCGTGAGCGTGCCCGCGACGGGGCGCTGCGGCGGCAAGGGAGGCGTCGGCGCGGTCCTGCCGCGCCAGGTACCGGACTGACCGCAGGGCTCGCCGCGGGGCTGGCGGCAATGTGCTGGCTGCCGGCACCTGCGCATGCCGATTCCGACTATGACGCGCTGATCCGGCGCGCCCGCGCCGGCGACTATGCGCCCGCGCTGGCGATGCTGCGCGAGCGCGTGGCACGCGCATCGTCCGACCAGCGGGCCGCGTGGGACCGCATCGTCATCGCCAGCTGGGCGGGACGACCGGGCGAAGTGCTGGAAGCCTATGGCAAGCTGGATCGGAACCGCGCGCTGCCGCCCGAGGTGCTGGCGGCCGTGGCCGGCGCCTTGCGCGACCAGCGCCGCTGGGACGAGGCGCTGGCGCGCTATCGCGAGGGCCGGCAACGCTTTCCAACGCATGTGGTTTTCGCGCTGGGCGAGGTGAAGGTGCTCGCCGACAGCGGCCAGGCCGCCGACGCGGTGGCGCTGGGGCAGGCGCTGGTGCAGCGCGAGCCCGCCGCCGTCGACAGCCGCCTGGCACTGGCCTACGCGCAGGCGCGCGCCGGCGAGCCGTATGCGGCCTTGTTCGAGGTCGACCAGGCATACCTGCGCGCGCCCCAGCGCGCCGATGTCGTGCGCGAATATGTCGGTGCGCTGCAGCGCGCCGGACTGCCCGAGGCGGCGCTGCGCGTTGCGGGCGAGCATGCTGAACTGTTCGACCAGCGCGCACGCCTGGCGCTGGAGCTCGATGCCGCGGCCGAGCTGGTGCGCCTGGCTGATCTGCCGACGCGCACCGAGGCCGAGCGCTTTGCCATTGCCGATCGCGCGCTGGCACGCTATGACGCATTGCTGCCCGCCTTGCAGGCGCTGGGGCCGCCGGGCGCGCCGCAACTGCGCCGCGCGCGCATCGACCGCCTTGCCGCGCTGCACGCGCGGGTGCGGATGCAGGACGTGGTGAACGAATACGAGGCGCTGGGCGCCGAAGGCGTCGAGGTCCCGGCCTATGCCTTGGGCGATGTCGCCGCCGCCTACCTGTACCTGCGCCAGCCGGAGCAGGCTGCGCCGCTGTTCCGCCAGGTGCGCGACGCCTACCCGCAGGGACTGGATGCCGAAACCCGGCTCAAGGCCCAGACCGGCCTCTACTACGCGCACGCCGAGGCCGAGGCCTTCGACCCCGCCGCGCAGGCGGTGGAACAGGCCAGCGCCGAGCAGCCGCGCTGGCGCTGGGTGCGCGGCCAGCCCATGCGCCAGCCCAACGACCTGTGGCTGCAGGCCGAGCAGACCGCCACCCGCGCCGACCTGCAGGCCGACGCCACCGAGTCGGCGCAGCAGAGGCTGGAAGACCTGGTGCGCAAGGCACCCGGCCATTCCGGCCTGCGCGCCGCGCTGGCCGACGTCTACCGCGCCCGCGGCTGGCCGCGCGCGGCCGAGGGCGAGCTCAAGCTGGCCGAGACCCTGATCCCGCGCAGCCTGCCGGTGGAGGTACAGCAGGGTCACGCGGCGCTCGATCTGCAGGAATGGCGCCAGGCCGAGCTGCTGCGCGACGACACCCTCGCGCGCTTCCCCGAAGACCTCACCGCGCGGCGCCTCGACCGCGAATGGCAGGTCCACAAAAAGGCCGAGCTGCGCATCGAGGGCTACCGCGGGCTGGCCAACGACAGTGCCGTGGTCGGCAACGGCAACTTCGGCATCGAGGCGGTGCTGTACACGCCCCCGGTCAACTACGACTGGCGCGCCTTCGGCGGCATCGGCTATGCCACCGGCCGCTTCGACGAGGGCCGCGTCGATTACCGCTGGGCCCGCGCCGGCGCGCAATGGCGCGTGCGCGACCTGACCGTAGAGGGAGAGCTGTCGCTGCACGGCTATGGCCAGGGCGCGCGCCAGGGCGGCCGCATCGCCGCCGACTATGACATCGACGACCGCTGGCGCGTGGGCGCGTCGGCGGCGCTGCGCTCGACCGGCACGCCGCTGCAGGCGCTCAAGCACGGCATCTATGCCGACACCGTGCAGGCCTACGCGCGCTGGCGCCGCAGCGAGGCCAGCGAATGGATGCTGAAGGTGGCGCCGTCGCGCTTCAGCGACGGCAACGACCGGCTCGAAGCGGGCGTGTCCGGCGTGCAGCGCTTCTATACCGCGCCGCACCTGAAGGCCGACCTGCTGGTCGACCTGTGGGCGTCGCGCAATAGCCGCGCCGACACGCCGTACTACAACCCGCGTTCGGACCTGACCGTGCTGCCATCGGTGCGCCTGACGCACATGCTCTACCGGCGCTACGAGACCGTCTGGGAGCAGCAGTTCCTGGCCGGCACCGGCGCCTACAGCCAGCGCGGCTTCGGCACCGGCGCGATCCTGCTGCTGGGCTACGGCCAGCGCTTCCGCACCAACGACGTGTTCGAGGTCGGTGCCACCGTGACCGGCACCAGCCGCCCCTATGACGGCCAGCGCGAGCGCGAGCTGCGCATCGTCTTCGACATGACCTATCGCTTCTGAACAGGAATGCAAGCCATGAACGCAACCCTGCGGCGCGCCTGCCGCCTGCTCTGGCTGGTGCTGGCCGCGTGCCTGCTGGCCGCCTGCGCCAAGGACATCCCGGTGTTCACGCCGCCCGCCCAGCGCCCGGCGGCGGCGGCCGAGCAACCGTGGCCGCGCAACCACGTGGTGGTGCTGGCCTATCACGACGTCGAAGACAAGGACCCCGACCAGGCCTACCTGAGCGTGCGCACCGACCACCTGGTCGGCCAGCTGGCCTGGCTGCGCGAGAACGGCTACCGCGCGGTCTCGGTCGACCAGGTGCTGGCGGCGCGCCGCGGCGGGCCGGCGCTGCCCGAGCGCGCGGTGCTGCTGACCTTCGACGACGGCTACCGCAGCTTCTACACGCGCGTGCTGCCGATCCTGAAGGCCTACCGCTGGCCGGCCGTGCTGGCGCCGGTGGGCGGCTGGCTCGATACCCCGCCGGGGCAGCCGGTCGATTTCGGCGGCACGCCGACGGCGCGCGAGCGCCTGCTCGACTGGCAGCAGGTGCGCGAGATCGCGGCGTCGGGCCTGGTGGAAATCGGCGCGCATACCGATGCCTTGCACTACGGCGTGCGCGCCAACCCGCAGGGCAATACCGAGCCGGCAGCGGCCGTGCGCGCCTTCGATGCCGGCACCGGCCGCTATGAAAGCGATGCCGCGCAGCAGGCGCGCTTGCGCGCCGACGTGGCCCGCATCACCGCCAAGGTTCGCGCCGTCACCGGCAAGCCGGTGCGCGTGTGGATCTGGCCGTACGGCGCCGAAGGCGGCGCGGCGCTGCGCATCGTCGCCGAGAACGGCTACCAGATGGCGCTGACGCTGGAAGACGGCCTGGCCACGGTGGACCGCATGATGTCGGGCGCGCGCCTGCTGCTCAGCGACGATCCCGGCCTGCGCGGCTTCGCCCGCTCGGTGGTGGCAATGGAAGAGCCCAACGGCATGCGCGTCGCGCACGTGGACCTGGACTATGTCTATGATCCCGATCCCGCCCAGGTCGAGCGCAACCTGGGCCTGCTGGTGCAGCGCATCGCCGACCTGAAGATCGACACCGTATTCCTGCAGGCGTTCTCCGACGATGACGGCGACGGGCTGGTCCGGTCGGTGTACTTCCCCAACCGCTGGCTGCCGGTGCGCGCCGACCTGTTCAACCGGGTCGCGTGGCAGCTCGACAACCGCGCCAACGTCAAGGTGTATGCGTGGATGCCGGTGCTCAGCTTCGACCTGGACCCGTCGCTGGCCCGCGTGGCCCGCTGGGATCCGGCCACCGGCACGGCGGCGGTCGACCCGAAGCAGTACCGGCGCCTGTCGCCGTTCGATCCGGTGGCGCGGGCCCGCATCGGCGACCTGTATGAAGACCTGGCGCGCCACGCCTTCTTCGACGGCATCCTGTTCCACGACGACGCCTTGCTGGGCGATTTCGAGGATGCCAGCGCGCCGGCGCTGGCCGCGTATCGCGCCGCGGGCCTGCCCGCATCGATCGCCGAGCTGCGCGCCAGCCCCGAGCAGATGCAGCGCTGGACCCGCTTGAAGAGCCGGGCGCTGGTGGACCTTACCCACGAGCTGACCGCGCGCGTGCGCGAGGTGCGCGGGCCCGCCATCAAGACTGCGCGCAACATCTTCGCGCTGCCGGTGCTGCAGCCGGAAAGCGAAGCGTGGTTTGCGCAGAACCTGGACGATTTCCTCGCCGCCTACGACTGGACCGCGCCGATGGCGATGCCGTACATGGAGCAGGTGCCGGCGGGCCAGGAGAACGCATGGCTCGACCGCTTGGTC
>JABFVP010000363.1 GCA_013362725.1 Cupriavidus sp. | reverse complement strand
ATTTTGCCGAGCAGGGGGATCTTGAACATGGGCGAGGCTCCGGATGCGCCGGGGGCGGGGTGGTCTGGTGCATCCATCATGGAAGGGTGCGGGTGGCCGGACTGTGCGGCAGCAGACAATGGAGCCGTTGCGGCGCCGGCGTTCATGCGCCGGGGCGTCCGGATTTGCGGCCTGTGCCTGCGCGTGCCGGCGGCAGGCACAGGCCGCAGGTGTAGCGCTGGCGCGCATGGTGGGCACACACCACGAACTCGCCGCGGCAGCACTGGCAGCGCGCCAGCTGCAGCATGCCGCGCTCGTAGAAGCGGACCAGCATCCAGGCGCGGGTAAAGCTGAGCTGGGCGGCTTCGCCGGTGGTGCTCAGGTGCTCGCGATACATGCGGAAGCCGGCCAGGGTTGCGCGGATGCCGTCCAGCAGGCCGGCACGGACCATGAAGCAGTAGGCGCCGAGCAGCATCGAAGCATGGGCGTTGGGGCGCCAGCTCATGAACCAGTCGGTCGAGAACGGCAGCATCCCCTTGGGCGGCGACGCGCCGCAAAGTTCCTTGTACAGGCGGGTCAGCCGCTCGCGTGGCAGCGACACTTCCGCCTCCAGCACCTGCAGGCGGGCGCCCAGGCGGATCATTTCGATCGCGAGCCGGGTTTGTTCCATGTCGTGCAGCACGCTCTTGCGGGCGGGGGCGGCTACTGGCACCGGGCGTGAAGCTGCCGCATCGGGGCCGCCCGCGGCGGCGACAGGGTTTGTGTCCATGGTCTCCTCCTGCCCGGGGCGCGTCACAGTGCGACGCTGTCCGCATGCGCCCGGGTCCGGCTTTGCATGATGGAGGACGATTCTTCGATTGAAGCCGGCTTATATCCGTGATTCTTGTCAACAATCGCAATTCAACGATAGACGGCATCAAATTTGCGCGGGTCGGGTGTTGGCGCAATGTGTCGGTGTCCGGCACGCCATCCGCAACGACTGTAGGAGAAGCGCCCACACGCTATCGGACAGACGCCGATTTAACGGTTCTGCCCATGGGCTACGCTGCAAGAACACCAACGACAGGGAGCAACCCATGGCTGCAAACTTCCTGATCAGGCAGACCGCGCAGGGCTAGGAACTGGCGGTCGAAAGCGCGCGCAAGGGCCTGGTCCAATGCGACGACCGCGACGTCGCCGTCAATATCGGCATGGCGGCTGCCAGGCGGCGCGGTGTGGTGCTGATCGTGCACGAAGACGAGGACGATGCCCCGCACGGCCTCACTCCCCTGGCCGCGTGACGAGGCAACCCCGCGGCAACCCGGTTGCGTGACAACGGCGGGCGCCCTTTACCGGTAGCGCCCGCCTTTGCTTTGGTGCGGGGCGCGCGGCATGCGTGCCGTCTTCCATGCCCGCGAATGGTATGGAACTTGCGCCCCGGTGACTGGCGGCGCGGCCCGCCGGCCGCGCCGAAGCTCAACCCTTGGAGACAGCGATGCATCCATTCCGAAATGAAGGCGGCGGCTCCTGGTGGCGCGAGGACCGCGACGCCGATGAATCCGGCCGCAATCGCAACGACCCGCGCGGCAACGATCCGCGCGGCTACGGCGAGGGGCGCTATGGCCAGCGCGGTGGCCCCGCGCGCGATTACGGCGAAGGCCGCTATGAAGGCCGCCAGCGGCACGACAGCGACGTGCGCGAGTCCGGCTACTACGGCGGCCGCTCCAGCCCGGCGCAGCGCGTCTGGGAAACCTCCGCCCGGCGCCCGCCGTGGGAAGAGGATGAAGCCTGGCGCCGCGGCAGCGAGGTGCGCGACGAGTGGGGCGACGAATCGGGCGACAGCCGCGGCACTGCGTGGCGCGACATGCCGCGCGGGCGCGACCGCGTCGGCCCCAAGGGCTACCAGCGCAGCGACGAGCGCATCCGCGAGGATATCTGCGAACGGCTCGCGCACGCGCGCCATGTCGATGTGCGCGACGTCGAGGTCGACGTGCAGGGCGGCGTGGTGCGCCTGACCGGCAACGTGCGCGACCGGCGCCAGAAGTACTGCATCGAAGACATCGTCGACGATGTCTTCGGCGTGCAGGAAATCCATAACGCGGTGCGCCTGGGCGCGCCGGGCGCGTTCGGCGTGTCGGGGATCACCGAAGGATCTGGCGGACAGTCCGGCGCCCAATCTGGCTCCGGCCAGGAGCGCGTCAGCGGCGTCAGCAGTTCCGGCAGTGCCACCGGCTCCAGCGCCAGCAGCTATGGCGGCGGCATGGAAACCGGCAGCGGCGGTCCCGGCCAGGGACGCGACAGCACTGGCGGCACCACGCGCATGGGCTGAAGCAGATTTACGGCGCCGGCGGCTTGTCCGCCGGCGCTGAAGGGGCGCTCGCCAAGCCGTCCTGCGGTTCGGCCATGCGGCGATGCTGCTCCGCGAGCACGTCGGCGGGCGTCAACATGGCAATGGCGGCGCGCAGCTTGTTCTGCCAGCCCGGCACCACCTCGCCCTCGCCGCGCATCATGGCATCGAAGCCGATCCGCGCCACTTCGGCGGGATCGGCCTTTTTTTGCTGGCCGAGCCGGGTATCGAGCAGGTCCGCGCGTTCGAAGAAATCGGTTTCGGTGGCACCCGGCATCAGGCAGGTGACCGACACGCCGGTATGCTGCAGCTCATGCCGCAGCGCGTAGGAGAAGGAATCCAGGAACGCCTTGGTCGCGTTGTATACGGCCTGGCAGGTGCCCGGGACGAAGCCGGCGATCGATCCCGTGATCAGGATGCGGCCCTCGTGCTGGGCGCGCATCAGCTGCCCGACCCGGTGCAGCAGATGCAGGGTGCCGGTCACGTTGGTCTCCACCACGCGCTGGATTGCCGCGAAGTCCTGGTCCAGGAAGGCGTGGCCCAGCCCGCGGCCGGCATTGGCGCACAGCACGTCGACGCGGCGGCCGCCAAGCGCCACGCAGACCTGTTCGACGCCGTCGGGCGTGGACAGGTCCGCCAGCAACGCCGTCACTTCGGCGCCTTCGTCGCGAAGTTGCCTGGCGGCGATCTCGATCTGCGGTTCGTCCGCGGCAATCAACAGCTCATAGCCGCGCTGGGAGCAGCAGCGCGCCAGCTCGTAGCCGATGCCGGAGGACGCCCCGGTGACGACGGCAAGCAGGCCGGTACGGCCAAGCGAAGTGTCGGGCACCGTATCTCCTCGGGGTTTGTGGCGAGTTTTTACTGTGGCGTTGTAAGGATTAGCGACGCTTCACCCAACGCGCCGCCAGGTGCGCACGCCCATCCAGACCCCCAGCAGCGCCACCAGCGTGACCAGCACCGCCAGTGTCACCGCGGTGCCCGGACCGAGCCCGCCGAACCACGCATAGGCATCGGAGCGGCGCCACAGCGCCCAGGCCAGGGTGGCGGTGGCGACCACCAGTGCGGTCTGCGTGAGCGCATCGACCACGCGCATCACGCCTCGCGCCGTGCCGGCAAGCGGATCGCGCCGGGCTTCAGAAGCGGTAATTTCGGGGTCGTCCATGGCAAGGGGCCGCAAAGGGAATGCGTGGGACGTGCAAGTCCCGTTCCCGGTGCCGCGCACCGAGTTGCCCGATGGCCGGCAGGGCCTCAGAACACCCCCAGGCCCAGCCCCGCGGCCAGACCCTCGCCAAGCTCGGCGCACCGCGCCAGGTCGGCGGCTTCGATCTGCTTGGCGGCGAGGATGCGCTCCGGCGTCTGCGCATGCGTGCAGACGATCAGCCCGGGCGCGACGCGGTTCAGGCGCCAGCCAGTGGCGATGCGCTCGAGCTGGCGCAGCGCGTTCTGGCCGTCGCTGCCGGCGCAGATCATGGCGGCATACGGCCGGCCGTTGATGCGGTCCAGCGCGGGGTAATAGCAGCGGTCGAAGAAGTCCTTCATCATGCCCGCGATCGCGGCCAGGTTCTCCGGCGTGGCGAACAGGTAGCCGTCGGCGGCCAGCACATCGTCGGGCCCGGCCTCGGCGGCGGTCTTGAGCACGACCGTGACGCCGGGCTGCCGGCGTGCTGCGTCGGCAGCGGCCGCGGCCATCTGGCGCGTGCCGCCGGTCATGGTGTGGTAGACGATCAGCAGCGTTTTCATGCTTGCGGGGGACTGGTGCGTGCGTCTGACGCACGCTGTCGACTGTATCACGGCAGTTTCGCCGGGTCGCGCGCCGGTCACTCAGGGCGATGGCGGGTATCGTAGAATTCCGGGCTGGCGTCCCTGCCATTTCTCCATGCCGAAATCCAGCCCTCCCGCCATCGACCGCTCCGCCAGCGAGCAGGCCATCCAGCTGCTGGATGCCGCCACCGAACATGTCCTTGCCCACGGCCTGGGCGATCTTTCGCTGCGCAGCGTCGCCGAGGCGCTGGGCACGAGCCACCGCATGCTGATCTACTACTTCGGCTCCGGCGATGGCTTCTGGCAGGCGCTGTTGCATCGCATCCGCCATGCCGAGCAATCGGCGCGCGAACGCATGGAGCTCGCCGGCATGGAGCCGCAGGCCGCGATGCTGGCGGCATGGGAGCGTTATTCCGCGCCGGGCTACCTGCCGGTCATGCAGCTGATGTTCGAGATCTACGGCCGCGCGATCCGCGACCGTGAGCGTTTCAGCGGCTTTCTCGAAGATGTCGTCGGCAGCTGGACCACCACGCTGGCGGCACGCCTGCAGCGCGACCAGGGCCTTGGCGCCGCCGAGGCCAAGCTGCGCGCACGGGTCGAGCTGGCCACGGTGCGCGGGCTGTTGCTCGACCTGGTCACCACTGGCGACCGCAAGGGCACGACGGCCGCACTGAAGTATTTCGCCGCCATGATGGCGGCGCCTCCCCACGCCGGAAAGTAGCGGCGCTCCTCGCCCACATTAACGCCGATATTCCGCATGCATCGGCGTAAACCCCGATTTTTCCCTTGCATGTACCACATGGTACATTGTGTTCCACCCGCTGCGAAAGGCGCGGCGTATCGTGGCAAACCAACAGGTGCAATATGGATCGGCGACAACTACTGGCCAGGCTGGCCGCAACGGCGGTGGCGGTGGCGCTGCCCGGCATCGCGCACGCGCAGGGCTTCCCATCGAAACCGGTGCGGCTGGTCGTGCCGCAAGCCGGCGGTAGCGGCAACGACGTGCTGGCGCGCGCGCTGGCGGAGAAGCTCAGCCGTGCCTGGCAGCAGCCGGTGGTGGTCGAGAACCGGCCCGGTGCCAACGGAACGCTGGCGATCGCCTATGTGCTCGGCCAGCCCGCCGACGGCCATACGCTGTTCTTCGCCGGCGTGTCGAACCTGAGCTTCAACCCGTTCCTGTATCCGAAGCTGCCCTATGATCCAGGCCGCGACCTGACCGGCGTGGCGATGCTCGCCAACTCGCCGTTCGTTTTTGTCGCGGCGCCATCGCTCAAGGTCGACTCGTTCAAGGACTTCGTGCAGATGGCAAAGGCGCGCCCGGGCGAAATCAGCTTTGCGTCGGGCGGCATCGGCAACTCCACCCACCTGGCGATGGAGTTGGTTGCACAGCGCACCGGGATCAGGCTGCAGCATGTGCCGTTCAATGGCACTGGCGGCTCGACCAGCCTGATGAACGGGCAGACGCCGGTGATGATGAACGTGGTCGCCGGCGTGCAGCCCTTGATTGCCGGCAAGAAGCTGGTTCCGCTGGCAGTCACGGGGGACCAGCGGCTGCCGGCGTTGCCGTCGGTGCCGACCTTCCGGGAGCTCGGCTACGACGTGCAGGTACCGGGCTGGTACGCCATCGTGGCGCGCTCGGGCACGCCCCCGGCCGTGATCGGCAAGGTCAATGCCGACATCAACCAGATCCTGGACGATCCACAGTTCAAGGAAAAGCTCGGCTTCCAGTTCCTCGATGCGATCAACGGCCCGCCGTCCGAGGTCGGGCGCTACATGAAGCGCGACGCCGATACCTGGGGCCCCATCATCCGCAAGCTGGGCATTACGCTCTGAGGACCGCTGCCATGGCACATCTCACCAAAG
This sequence comes from Cupriavidus sp., assembly GCA_013362725.1. Taxonomy (GTDB): domain Bacteria; phylum Pseudomonadota; class Gammaproteobacteria; order Burkholderiales; family Burkholderiaceae; genus Cupriavidus. Next base: position 1,820 of record JABFVP010000363.1, on the reverse strand, counting down.
CCGTATACGACTATCGCCGCGCGGCCATGCACCGGCTGATGGACCGTCTGCGCGTCGACGCGCTGGTATTCGGCACGCCCGACTTCTTCCAGTACGCCACCAACTTCCAGCTCGACGTGTGGCCGTGGGAGCGGCCGGTATTTGTGGTGGTGCCGCGCAACGGCGACACCTTCGCGGTCATGAACGAGCTGTCGACCAATCACATGCGCTTCGCCACGGAGCGCGGCACCGTGTGGCTTACGGACGTGAGCTATTACGCCGAGCATCCGCGCGTGTCCAACCGGCTGCCGTTGCCGTCACAACTGCCGGAGCTGGTGGCCGCCTTGCTGGGGGCGAAAGGGCTGGGCATGTCGCGCATTGCAGTCGATGTCCAGCATCCGATCCTGGCGGGCGCGCAACGCTACCTGCCCGAACTGACCCTGCGCCCTGCCATGGCCGAGATGCGCAGCCTGCGCTGGGTCAAGCACGCGGAAGAGCTGCGGGTCATGCGCGAGCTGGGAGCGCTGACCGACTGGGTGCAGGACCGCTACCGCGAGAATATCCGCCCTGGCCGGCTGGTCCAGGAGCTGGACCACGCCATGGCGGCGCTGATGTCCGAAGAGGCGGCGCGGCGCTTCCCGGGCGAGGATTTCGACATCCTCAAGTGCTGGACGCTGAGCGGGCCCGCTTCCGCATCGCCGCATGGCGACGGCGCCGCGTGCGGTGCGCGCATCAGCGCTGGCGATACCATCGTCAACCTGGTGTTGCCGCGCCTGAACGGGCTCTACGTCGAGAACGAACGCACCTGGTTTTGCGGCCAGCCCGGCGACGAGCAGGCGCGGCTCTACCGGGTCGCGGCCAGGGCCACCGACGCTGCGGTCGCCGCGGCGGTGGTCGGCAGGCGGGTGTGCGACATGGACGCGGCCGCGCAGGCCGTGATCGAGCAGGCCGGCTGCGGTGACTACGTATTCCACCGCACCGGCCATGCGGTCGGGCTGATGCTGCATGAATACCCGGAAGACATGGCCTTCAACACCCGTCCGCTGCTGGCGGGCGAGGTGTATTCGGCCGAGCCGGGCCTCTATGTCTACGGCCTGGGCGGCTTCCGTCTCGACGACACCGTGGTGGTCGGCGAGCAGCCCGAAGTCATCGTCAGGACGCCGAAGACACTGGCGTACGCTACCGTGGCCTAGCCAGGTCCGTCGCCCTTCAGTCCAGCGTCACCCCCGTATCCGCCGTCAGCTTCAGCACCACCGGCAGGTAGGCCTTGTAGGCCGCCTCGGCCTGCGCCGGGGTGGTGCCGAGCGGCTCCGCGCCCATGTCGACGATGCGCCGCTGCATGTCGGCGCTGGCAATCAGGCTGGCGGTTTCGCGGCCGAGGCGGTCGATGATGTCCTGCGGCGTCCTGGCAGGCGCCATCAGAGTGATCGGGCCGGTCAGCCGGAACGGCTCGTCGGCGTAGCCGGCCTCGGTGAAGGTGGGCACGTCCGGCAGCGACTGCGCGCGCCGGGTGCCGGTGACCGCCAGCGCACGCAGCTTGCCGGTGGCGAAATGCTGCTTGAGCGCGGTCACCGAGCCCACCGTCACGTTGACCTGGCCGGCCAGCAGGTCGGTCACCATCGGCCCTTCGCCGCGGTAGGGCACGTGCAGCATGTCGGCCTGGTATTGCCTGGCGAAATAGGTCTGGATGGTATGCGGCTGCGTGCCTGCGCCCCATGAACCCATGCGCAGCTTGCCGGGCGAGGCCTTGGCATAGGCCAGCAGCTCCGCCACGGTCCTGGCCGGCACGCTGCTGTTGACCGCCAGCACGGTGCGCGCGGTGGCAATGTCGGAGACCGGGC
>JABFVP010000469.1 GCA_013362725.1 Cupriavidus sp. | reverse complement strand
CGTCTGCGCCAGATGCTCCACCGTCGGCAGCTGGTGCCCGACCGGATATTCGCCCGAGACGATCTTGTGGCGCAGTACGCTGGCCAGCTGCCGGTAGCGGGTCACGCCGCCGGCGTTGTCGTCGCTCAGCGCAATGCCATCATTGGCGGCGATATTTGCCGTGGCGCGGGTCATTGCAGCAGGCTCCGCGGCACGCGCACCGGCATGGTCAGCAGGATCTGCGCCATGCCCTTGCCGAGCGGGTCATTGCGCAGCGATGCCATGCCGCCGCCGTCGAGCGCCGATTCGCAAACGAAGTTCAGCGCGTCAAAGCCTGGCAAGTCGTAGCGGGAAACGCTTCCCTTCACCAGGTGCCCCAGCCAGTCAGCCACCCGGCAGGCAGTGACTTCCGCGCGCAACACGGCAAGGTATTCCGGCCGGCGTGCGATCAGGCCGATATTGGAGATATCGCCCTTGTCGCCGCTGCGCCCGTAGGCCAGCCGGATCAGCGGCACCTCGATGCGGTCGCCGCTGGCCGGCTCCGCGCAGGCAGCCGGCTCGCGCGCCGCCGCCGGCACGGCATCGTCCACCGGCTTGCGCCCGGCGGGGATGGTGACGGCAGTCCGCACGCCATCCATCACCACCGTGGGCGCCAATGCAGCCTTGTCCAGCAGGAACGCGTATTGCCGGATCGACGGCGATGGACTGGCGCGACCGCCGCCCGATCCAGTGGTGCCCGGCGCCCAGCTGGTGCCGGCCGCCGCGATCTCGCGCGCGAACAACTCCAGCGCCGCCTTCTCATCATGCGTGACCGCCAGCCGCATGATGGCCTCGCGGGTATGGCGCGTGGCGGCATGCGGCCCGAAACAGGATTCGGCGCCCAGGACTTCGACCCGGGTCCGGGTGTAGTCGCCCAAACCGTTTTCCGCGAAGAGCCGGCGCGTGCGGGCGAGGATTGCCTCGGCCGTGCGTTCCGCCTTGGCCACGGCATCGATGCCGACGATGGTCAGCTGCGCATTGCACCGGAAGCCGTCCAGGTAGGTGGCGCTGACTTTGTAGCAGGGGCCCGGGGCCCGCCCCCGCGCGCCGTGCACTTCGACCTCGTCCGGCCCGCTCTGGCGCAGCGTCACCTGCGTGAAATCGCAAGTCACGTCCGGCAGCAGGTAGGCCGCGGGGTCGCCGATCTCATACAGCACCTGCTCGCCCACCGTGGCGGTACTGACCAGCCCGCCGGTGGTGGGCGGCTTGGCCACCACGAAGCTGCCGTCCGCCCGGCACTCGACCACCGGATAGCCGATGTTCGGCCAGTCGGGCACCTGCTCCCAGTCGGTATGCAGCCCGCCCGTCGCCTGGCAGCCGCATTCGATGATATGGCCGGCCAGGCTGCCCTGCGCGAGCCGGTCATAGTCGTCCGCCTGCCAGCCGAACTCGTGCATCAGCACGCCCAGGGTCACGGCGCTGTCCACGCAGCGCCCGGTAATGACGACCTGCGCGCCCTGGTCCAGCGCCTGGCGGACCGGCAGCGCGCCAAGATAGGCATTGGCGCTGACCAGCTGGTCCGGCAGCGGCAGGCCCTTCTGCAAGTCGGCAATGCCGGCCTGGCGCAGCGATGGCAGCAACGGCATGACATCGTCACCCTCGACCACGGCAATGCGCACGTCGATGTCCTGCTCCGCGGCGATTGCCGCCAGCGCCTGCGCGCAGCCCTGCGGATTGATGCCGCCGGCGTTGCTGACGACCCGGATCTTGCGCTCGACGATCTCGCGCAACAGGCTCTTCATCGTCACGGTCACGAAGTCGGTGGCATAGCCAAGCTCCGGCTTGCGCAGCCGTGCCGCGGCCAGTACCGACATGGTCAGCTCGGCCAGGTAGTCGAACACCAGGTAGTCGATGTCGCCATGGCGCACCAGTTGCGGCGCGCCCACGCTGCTGTCGCCCCAGAAGCCGGAGGCACCGCCGATGCGGACGGTCTTGTCGTGCATGGTCCTCGCTCCTTGCCTGTTTGCCTACCTGCCAGTCCAGTTCGGCTTGCGCTTTTCGCGGAAAGCGAGCTGGCCTTCGCGCGCATCCTCGGTCAGGGCGAACAGCCCGATCTGGCTTTCCGTGAATGCCATCGATTGCTCGAACGACATGGTGTCGACATGCTTGAGCGTGTAGAGGCCGCGCCGGATCGCCGCGGGCGACTTGTCCAGCAGCCGGCCCAGCAGCCAGGCGAGCTTGCCGTCCAGATCCGCGCTGACATGGTTGACCAGTCCGGCCGCCAGGGCTTCCTGCGCCGACAGCGGCTCGCCGCACAGGCAAAGTTCATTGAGCACGCGCCGCGGCACCAGGTGCTGCAGCACGCTCAGCACCTGCGCCGGGAAAACGCCCACCTTGACCTCCGGCAGGCCGAACACCGCCCGATCGCTGGCGACCACCAGGTCGCACATGGCCATCAGGCCCATGCCGCCGGCCATGCACGCGCCATTGACGCGCGCAACCAGCGGCACCTTGGAACGCCGCGCGCGGCGCAGCAGGTCGGCCAGCCGCTGGCCCGGCTCGGCGTAGTCGAACGCAAAGGCCTTGCCGCTGTGCAGGTCGGCGCCCGCGCAAAAGGCCTGGTCGCCCGCGCCGGTGATGACCACGGCGCGAATGCCGGGGTCATCATTGGCACGCTCGATGCCTGCGTGCAGCCCGTCCAGCACCGCCGCATTGATGGCGTTGCGGCGCTCGGGCCGGTTGATGGTCAGCCACAGTACCGCGTCACGGACTTCGCTCAGCAGCTCTTCATGCATGCTCCGCTCCCGCTTGTGCCGGTGACGGGCGCGCTTCGCGAGATGCACCGCACGCCATCAGGCCGTCGATATCGGCTTCGCTGTAGCCGGCTTCGCGCAGCACCTCGCGGCTATGCTCGCCGAGGGAAGGCGCGTGGCGGCGCTGCGCCGGCGGCGTGCCGTGCCATTCGCTAGGCACGGCCATTTCGCGGATGCGGCCCACCGCCGGATGGTCGGATTCATTGAAGAAGCCGATGTCGTTCAGGTGCGGGTCATCGAGCAGCGAGGCAAAGGTGTGCATTGGAAACACCGGGATATCGGCCTCCTTCAGCAGCATCCGCCATTCCTCGGTGGAGCGCCTGGCCAGTTCGTCGCTGACCATGGCATAGAGCTCGGTAATATGCGCGGTGCGGGTGGTGATGTCGGCAAAGCGGGGATCGCTGTCGTACAACTCTGGCTTGCCGATGACCTTCAGGAAGGCACGCCAGTGGTGGTCGTGGTAGATCAGGCAGCAGACATGGCCATCCAGCGTCCGGTAAGGCCGGCGCTCGGGGGACAGCAGCCGCGGATAGCCGAATCCGCCCCTGGCCGGCACGAAGGTCTCGCCATAGAGATGATCGCCCATGACGTAGGGCACCATGGTTTCGAACATCGGCACATCGACGCGCTGGCCGCGGCCGGTGCGCTCGCGCGCATAGAGCGCGGCGCAGATCACGCCGAACGCATAGAGCCCCACGGAACGGTCCGCGATGGTCAACGGCAGATAGCGCGGAATGTCGCCAGTACCGAGGGCGACTGCCTCCGGCAAGCCGGTAGCGGCCTGGATCAGGTCATCGAAGGCCGCCTGCGGGGCATAGCGCCCACGCTGCGAAAAGCCGAACATGCCGACATAGACCAGCCGCGGATTGATCCGCGCCAGCGTCTCGTAGTCCAGTCCCAGGCGCTGCATGGCTTGCGGCCGCACGTTGTAGGCGAGCACGTCCGCGTTCTCGACCAGCCGCAACAGCGCCTCGCGCCCCTGCGCAGACTTCAGGTCCAGCACGATGCTCCGCTTGTTGCGGTTCAGCCCCAGGAACAGCGGCCCCATCTTGGCATCGCCACAAGGCCCGATGCCGCGCGTGCTGTCACCGGCGGGCGGCTCCACCTTGATCACGTCCGCACCCAGGTCACCCAGCATCTGCGTGGCAGAGGGTCCCATGAATACCGCCGTGATATCCACGACCCTGACGCCAGCCAGCGCTCCAGTGCTTGTCTCCATCCTCGCTCCCGTCTTACTTCTATAGTTCTATGTATAGGACTATATGCGAAGGAGATTAGGGACGCAAGCAGGCGCCACGGCCTTCCGGCGCCAAGAAAGCCGTAGAATTCCCGCTGGCAACCTATCTCAAGACCGTGAAAGCCCTTTTCCGCTTCAACATCAAACCGTTCACCCTGGCCTGTGCCGCACTGCTGGCCGCCGTTTCCGTCCAGGCCGCAACCAGCGCAGCCCAGCCCGAGCCGACCGGCAATACCGCGGCGCCGCTGGGCCTGGAACTGGGCAAGGCCAAATGCTCGCGCCTGTCGCCACCGCAGAACCATGCCAGAACCGGCACCTCCGAATGGGCCGGCGGCGATACGGTGGAGCTGAAGCACCTGGAGCGCTTCCATCTGCCCGGCCTGTCGCGCGTGGTGTTGAACTGCGATGCACAGGATGCGGTCGCGCTGATCACCATGACCTTCGAGCGCCCCGCCATGGAAGAGGTGCGCAGGAAGCTGGACGAGCGCTATGCGGCCGTGCGCAAGACCGAAGGCGCGGCGGAGAACGGCTATGCCGAATGGAGCGCCGCCAACGGCAGCCTGGAGCTGCTCTACGGGCGCGACAGCAAGCACTTCACCGTGGCTTACTGGGCCAGGGGCGCCAAGGCCAGGTACTTCTCCTACAGCGGCGGCAGGAAGGCCGCGACACCGCCCCAGCCTGCGCCGCTGTAAGCGGCGTGCCGGCGACGCGGACTTGCCGGACCGTGTCGCCGCGGCTTCGGAGCGCCGAGATCATCACTGCATGCGCTGCGTCCGTAGCACCGGGCATTGCGCAATGCTTTTCGATTCCCCTGTATCGAAGCCGCCGTCTCGCCTATGCTTTCCAGTGCGACGGATAAAAGTCCGGCGCAGCATTCGCATGCACTGAACAACAAGAAGGGGCAAGTCCCCCAAAGCGGGGAAGCGCTGCGGGCTGGCGCCTTCCGCGCGTTGCATTGGCCTGGTCACGGGGTGAGTCGATCGCACGCGAGCATGTGGGGCTCGTGGGCGCGATACGCCGTTGACGACAACATGACAGACCAATTCCTGTTCAGCAAGCCGTTCACGTTTCTCGCCTGCGCCGGCATGCCAGAAGTCAGGGACGGCATCGAGGCACTTGAGACGCTTCCGGGCCACCTGTTCTGGCTGGAGAACGAGGATTTCATCCGCCGGGTCTACGTGCCCGATTTCCTGGAGCAAAGCCGCGCCGCCCTCGATGCGTCGATGCCGGGCGGGCCGGCGCTGATCGACACCCTCGCGCCCGAGATCCGCCGCAGCACGGCCGTGCTGCCGGCACTGCGGCAGCTGTCCGCGGAACAGGCCGCGCTGGCACACTCGTACTGCTACTGGGGCTATTGCGCCGATGTGGTCGGGCGCGCCCAGGGCATCCCGCGCAGCGCGATCGCGCGCCAGTTCGAGCGCGCCGTCGCCCCGCGCGACGGCGCGCACAAGCTGCATTGGCTGTGCCCATGCTGCGGTGGCCGCGCGCAATATCAGGTCGATGGCTTGCTGGCATCGCAGCGGCCGGTGCGCCAGGGCGGCTTTTCGCTCGAATGCGCGCATTGCGGACACCAGGAGCGGCTCTATGCCGGCTTCCTGCACGCCGGCAGGCTCGAATGCCGCTGCGCGTTGTGTACCGGTTTTGTCCAGTCGCTGGCCGCCCAGCTGGCGCGGGCCGCGCGCAAGCTGTGCGCCAGCCTGGAAGACTATGCGTGGATGCACGCAGTGGACACCGCCGCCGAAATCGGCGAACTCAAGGATGCCTCGCTGCAACGGATTGCACATGGGGACAAGCCTTCCGCCAACGCGATGGCGTTCGCGGCGGCGGCCCAGTCCGGCGAGGTGCGCACCATGCCGGAACTGCTGGCCCGCATCGACCCCACGCTGGAAAGCCGGCTCGACAAGAACCCCAGGGCCTGGGCGCTGTTGTGCGAGCTGCTGGGCGAGGGCGTGGTCGATAGCGAATGCACCATCTACGACCACGATGGCCGCAAGCACGTGGCGCTCGAAATTGCCTTGCTCGACGACGACCCGGCGCGCGACGGCGGCACGGCGCAGGACGATCTATCGACCCTGCTGCGCGGCTACCAGCCCGCCGAGCCCGAGGCCTTCGTCGGCTGGCTGAAAGCGCTGAAGCGGCTGCGTCTTTGCACCGGCCGGTTCAATGCGGCCGTCGACGTCTCGTGGAAGCCCAACCTGGAGCACTGCCGCATCCTGAGCGCGCGCTGGTTGCAGGAGACGGCGCCAGGGGCGCCATTGGCGCATGGCAGCGGCCCCTGGCCACTGACAGCGCAGCGCGCGCGCACGCCGGAACGCCCGGTCTATCTCGACGCCGAACTGGAGGCCGTGCAGCTGCTCAAGTCGCTGGGCTACATCCTGCTCAGTCCGGAGGACATCCGTTCGCAACGGGATCCCGCCGAGTCCGCCGGACTCGACTGAGCGCATCCGCGGCCGCGCTGCCCGCCGCCTGCCACGCATATCGAAGCGCGGATTTATTCGTTGGTGCGCGGACGTGGCACGCGTACGTTCGGGGATTCCGATATTGAACACCCCGAACATCCCAAACGCCCCGAACGCCATGACCGCTTCCCGACGCCAGTTCCTGCGCCGCGGCGCCGCCGCCACGGCCGCGCTTGCCTGCGGCCCCCTGCTCACCGTCACCCCCTTTGCCACCTTCGCCGCCGGCGAGGCCCATGCTCAGGGCCGCCCGGTGCTGAAGGCCGGAGACCAGAAGGGTGGGCTGCGCGCGCTGCTCGAATCCGCCAACGCGCTCGAGGGCCTGGCCTACGACATCCAGTGGACCGAGTTCCCCGCCGCGGCACCGCTGGCCGAGGCGCTGAACGCGGGCGCGGTCGACAGCGGCCCGATCGGCGATGCGCCGGCCATCTTCGCGCTGGCCGCCGGCACGCGCATCCGGCTGATCGGTGCGAACCGCTCCGACCCCTACGGCACCGCGGTGCTGGTGCGGCCCGACTCGCCGCTGCGGCAGGCGGCCGACCTGAAGGGCAAGAGCATCGGCACCAACCGCGGCTCGATCGGGCACCTGATCGCGCTCAAGGCGCTGGAATCGGCCGGACTGAAACCGGACGACGCCAACCTGCGCTTCCTGCCGCCGGCGGATGCCAAGCTGGCGCTGAGCAGCGGCTCGATCGATGCCTGGGCCACCTGGGAGCCCTATACCGCGATGGCGGAAACCAGCCAGCACGCGCGCGTGCTGGTCAACGGCCGCGGGCTGTGGTCCGGCCTGAGCTACCTGGCCGCGACCGACGCCGCGCTGGCAAGCAAGCGCGCGGTGCTGCAGGACTTCCTGCACCGCGTGGTGCGCGCGCAGCAGTGGTCCTACCAGCATGTGCCGGAGTTCTCGGCGACGCTGGCCCGCATCATCGGCATCTCGCCGCAGGCGGCACGGCTGCAGTTCGAGCGGCGCCGCACGCAGTGGCGCGGCATCGATGCGGAACTGATCGCCGAGCAGCAGCGCACGGCGGATTTCTACCTGAAGGCCGGCCTGCTCCGGCAGCGGCTCGATGTGCGCCAGACCTTCGACCCCGGGTTCTCCCTGAGCGCCTGAGCGCGCGAGCGCCTCTGGCGAGACTCTCGCTCCCGCCGCGGCCGGTACAGGAATTCCATGATTGACGCAGCCCCGCGCCACCGCTCCCCGCGGCCCGGCGCGGCCTGCGCGCGCGCGGCCGGTTCTGGTCCCACCGAATCCCGGCAACTGGTCCTATAGGCCCGCAATCGGGCTCACCTATAAAGCCGTGACCCCCAAACCCATTTCTCATCCCGAGGAGCACAACATGCGGTGGATCAAGCAGATCGCGATGTATTTCGCCCTGGCGGCGGCGCTGGTGCCGGCCGCACAGACCGTGCAGGCCCAAGGCAAGAATGTAGTAATTGCTTACCAGGACATGGTCGTACCCTGGCGCTATGCGCAGGACATGAAAGAGCTGGAAAAGCAGACCGGCTACACGGTCTCGTTCCGGCAGTTCGGCGGCGGCGGGGACGTGATCCGGGCCATGGCGTCGGGCCAGATTGCCATCGGCGAAGCCGGCACCTCGCCGATCGCTTCGGCCCTGTCGCAAGGACTCGACGTCGAACTGTTCTGGATCCTGGACGACATCAACGCGGCCGAAGCCATGGTCGCGCGCAACGGCAGCAAGATTGCCAGCGTTGCCGACCTGAAGGGCAAGCGCATCGGCGTGCCGTTCGTGTCGACCACGCACTACCACACGCTGGTCGCACTGGAGCGCGCCAAAATCAATCCGAAGGACGTGCGCATCGTCAACATGCGCCCGCCCGAGGTGGCTGCCGCCTGGGAGCGCGGCGACATCGACGCCACCTTTATCTGGGATCCGGTGCTGGCCAAGCTCAAGCAGTCCGGCACGGTGCTGACCACCTCGGGACAGATCGCCGCCGACACCGGCAAGGCGACCTTCGACGGCATGATCGCCAACAAGAAGTTCGCGCGCGAGAACCCCGAGTTCATGGTCAAGCTGGTACGCGTGCTGGCCGCGGCGGATGACAACTACCGCAAGAACAAGGCGTCGTGGACAGCCGATTCGCCCATGGTGAAGGCCGTGGCCAAGGTCTCCGGCGCCAAGGCCGAAACGGTGCCCGCCAGCATGGCGCTGTACGGCTTCCCTACGCTGCAGGAGCAGGTTTCCGAGCGCTGGCTCGGCGGCGGCGCGGCGCGCGCGCTGCAGTCGGCGGCGCAGTTCCTCAAGGAGCAGGGCACCATCCAGACCGTGCTGCCGGACTACGGCCCCGGCGTCAACGCGGAATGGGCCAAGCGGGCGCTGCGCTGAGCGCGCCCCCCCTGTCGCTGAAGCCGGCCGCCGCGCCCCTTGTTCATGCGGCGGCCCCCGAGATCCTGTTGCGGAAGCCCATCATGTACCAACTCGAAATCGATAATGTCAGTGTCAACTACGGCACCGCCGGCGGCGCGAAGACGCTGGCACTGTCGCAGGTCAACCTCACCATGGAGCGCGGCGATTTCGTGGTCGCGCTGGGTGCCTCGGGCTGCGGCAAGACCACCCTGCTGTCATGCATTGCAGGCTTCATGGAGCCGTCGGAGGGCGAGATCCGGCTGAGCGGCAAGCCCGTGCACGGCCCCGGCGCCGAGCGCGGCGTGGTATTCCAGAAGCATGCGCTGATGCCGTGGCTCAGTGTCGAGGACAACGTGGCGCTGGGCCTGCGCCTGCGCGGCGTGTCCCGTGCCGAGCGGCTGCGCATCGCCCATGAAAAGCTGGCCGCGGTGGGACTGGAAAGCGTCGCCGCCAAGCCGGTGTACCAGCTCTCGGGCGGCATGCAGCAGCGCGTGGGCATTGCCCGCGCGCTCGCCTGCGATCCGGCGGTGATGCTGATGGACGAACCGCTGGGCGCGCTCGACGCGCTCACGCGCGAGTCTATCCAGGCGCTGATCCTGAAGCTGTGGGCGCGCGAGCAGAAGATCGTCTTCTTCATCACGCACAGCGTGGAAGAGGCGCTGTTCCTGGCCACGCGGCTGATCGTGATGACGCCCTCGCCCGGGCGCATCGCCCACACCTATGAACTGCCGTTCGCGCGCCGCTTCATCGAATGCGGCGACGCCCGCGCGGTCAAGTCCGACCCGGAGTTCATCCGCTACCGCGAAGAGATCGTCGACCTGATCCATGCCACCGCCTGAGGAGAAGCAGATGTCCGCTACCGTCCAACGCATCGAACCGCCGCCCCCTGCCGCCGCGGCGCCCGCGGTCGCGCCAAGCCGCCCCATGAAGACCGTGTCGGGCTACCGCCTGCCTGGCGAAGGGTCCAGCTCGCGCATTTCCACCATCACCGTGGTGCTGCTGCTGGCGCTATGGTGGCTGGCCAGCCACCTGCGCTGGCTGCCGCCGCTGTTCCTGCCCACGCCCGAGTCGATCTTCACCGCGTTTATCGATGCCTGGCAGGGCAACCTGCAGGGCGGCCAGCCGCTGACCGAGCATTTCGCGGCAAGCATGCTGCGCGTGTTCGGCGCATTCGCGCTGGCGGTTGCCACCGCGGTGCCGATCGGCGTGATGATGGGCGTGTCGCGCATCGCCCGCGGCATCTTCGATCCGCCGATCGAGTTCTACCGCCCGCTGCCGCCGCTGGCCTACCTGCCGCTGATCGTGATCTGGTTCGGCATCGACGAGACTTCGAAGGTGCTGCTGATTTTCCTGGCCTGCTTCGCGCCGCTGGCGATGTCGGCGCAGGCGGGGGTGCGCTCGGTCACGATCGAGCAGATCAATGCGGCGTACTCGATGGGCGCAAGCCCGTGGCAGGTGGTGCGCCACGTGGTGATCCCGGCGGCGCTGCCCGATATCCTGACCGGCATGCGCATCGCCATCGGCTTCGGCTGGACCACGCTGGTGGCCGCCGAGATGGTCGCGGCCACGGCGGGGCTGGGCCAGATGGTGCTGAACGCCTCCAACTTCCTGCGCACCGACGTGGTGATCATGGGCATCGTTCTGATCGGTCTGATCGCCTATGTGTTCGACCTGCTGATGCGCAAGCTGGCCAAGTGGCTGGTGCCCTGGAAGGGGCGGATGTAAGCAGCGCGGCAGCGCATGCGCTGCCGCGCGGGACTGCGCGCTAGCTGGCGCGCAGTTCGTCGATGGCGTTGATCAGCGCATCGAGCGATACCGGCTTGGTCAGGTGGGCGTCGAAGCCCGCATGCATCGAGCGCCGGATATCGTCGGGCCGCCCGTATCCGCTGAGCGCGAAGGCGGTCAGCTGGCTCAGCTTCGGGTTGTTGCGGATCGCCCGGATGAACTCCAGGCCATCCATGTCGGGCATGCCGATGTCCGACAGCAGCAGGTCGGGACGCAGCGTCTCCAGCTGGCGCATGGCATCCTGCGCGCTGGTGGCGACGTTGACGTGCGCGCCTTCCATCTCCAGCAGCAGCTTGAAGGTCTCGACCGTGCCGGGATCGTCGTCGACCAGCAGGATCGTGGTGTTCTCGAGCGGCCGCGTCGCCGGCTGGCTGGCGCCGTTCTTCGGCGGGACGCTGGCGCAAAGCGGGAAGGTCACGGTAAACAGCGCGCCCTTGCCCTGGCCTTCCGATTCGGCCCGAACGGTACCGCCCTGCACCGTGACCAGTTCCCGCACCAGCGACAGGCCGATACCCAGCCCACCCTTGCGCGCCGACGGCGCGGTACCCTGGCGGAACATGTCGAAGATATGCGGCAGGCTTTGCGCATCGATGCCGGCGCCGGTGTCGCGCACCTCCAGCACGCCCTTGCCATGCGCCTGCTTCAGCGACACCGTGATCGCACCGCCGGCGCCGGTGTACTTGATGGCGTTGCTGACCAGGTTCCACACGATCTGCTCGATGCGCGTCAGGTCCGCGTCGATCATCACCGGCCGCGCCGGCAGCGAGCGCTCCAGCGTGATCTGCTTGCGCGCTACCTCTTCTTCGATGGCGCTGCAGACCCGGGCGACCACCTCGCTCCAGTCAAGCGGCGCATGCGCGATCGAGAGCTTGCCGGTACGCAGCCGCGACATGTCGAGCAGATCGTCGATGATATGCGCCTGGCTCATCACCGTGCGCCGGATGGTGGCGGCGGCACGCTGGATCACGTCGCTGCCGCGCGCATCGGGCGCGCGGCTGATCAGTTCCGCGCTGGCGCTGATCAGGTTGAGCGGATGCTTCAGTTCATGCGACACCACCGCGAGGAATTCGTCGCGCAGCCGTTCCGCGCGCCGGTCGATGGATTCGTTGCCCGGCACGCCGGCGGCATCGCCGGTACGCACCGTGCGGGTGGCAATGCGGGTCAGCGCCAGTTCGTCGAGGTCGCGCATGATCTTGGCGAAGCCGCTGACCCCGCCCTTGTCCAGCCGCGACAGCACGCCGGTGGTGCGGAAGCGGCTGCCGTCCTTGCGTACGTGCCAGCGGTCTTCCTCGACCCGGCCGTACATGCGCGCCTGCGCCATCTCTTCCTGCGGCACGCCCGCGGCGCGGTCTTCCGGCGTGTACAGCACGTCCGCCGGCGCACCCAGCATGTCGGCCTCGCTGAGGCCGAAGATGCGCTCGGCCCCGGTGTTCCAGCTGTTGACGCGCCCCTGGTCGTCAAAGGTGATGATGGCGTAGTCGCGCGTGCTCTCGGCGACGATGTTCATGCGCTTCTCGCCTTCGCGCAGGCGCTCCTCGGCGGCACGCCGCGAGGTGATGTCGATGAAGGAATGCACCGCGCCGTCGATGCGGTCCTCGGTGGTGCGATACGGCAGGAAGCGCGCCAGGTACCAGCGGCCGTCGTTGCTGCGCACTTCGCGTTCGATCAGGCGCAGCGAGTCGAAAGCCTCGGCGGCGTCGTCGGCGAGCTTGTCGTATTCCAGCCGGTGGGTGATGTCGAGCAGCGATCGGCCGATGTCGGACGGAATGATGCTGAACACATCGATCGCGCGCGGGGTAAAGCGCTTGATGCACATGCTGCGGTCGACGAACACGGTGCCGATGTCGTTGGCCGTGATCAGGTTCTGCAGGTCGTCGTTGATCTTGCCGGTTTCCTCGACCTTGGACTTCAGCTCGGCATTGACCGTGGTGAGTTCCTCGTTGATCGATTGCAGCTCTTCCTTGCTGGTTTCCAGTTCCTCGGTGGCAGAGCGCAGCTCTTCGTTGATCGCCTGCAGCTCTTCGTTGGAGGCCTTCAGCTCTTCGGTCGAGGTTTCGGACTGCTCGATGGTGGCTTGCAGCTGTTCCTTGGTGCGCTGCAGCTCGCGCTCCAGCTGCGCGATCATCGGATCGCGCTCCTCGCCCGGCGGGCCGGCCGGCGCGGCGCTCATGCTGTCTTCGACCTCGTCGAACAGCACCAGGACGAAGTCGCCATTGGCTTCGGCGTCGTGCACCGGGCGCGCGGTCATGTTGACGAAGAAGTGCTTGCCGTCCCGTTCCAGCTGCACGCGCCTGGCCTCGACGCTATGGTTGGTCTGCAGCGCCTGGTAGATCGCGGTGCGCAGCTCCAGCCGCAGCTCGGGCCGCACCACCGCGATGATGTTGTGCGAGGGCTCGCCGCCGACGTACTGCAGGAAGCGTCCGGCGCGGTCCGACAGATGCACGATCTCGGATTCTCGGCTGACCAGCACGCTGGGCGGCGCATGCTGCTCGATCAGCCGCTGGTGCAGGTCGCCGAAGGAAAACTTCCGCTTGCCCGACGGCTGCAGCACCGCTACCGAGGGACGGGCTGCGGTGATGCCGGCGATGGCGAGCGGCAGCGGCGTGTCGGCGCGCACCGCGACGTTGGCGCGGTAGATGCGCGCCTTCTTGTCGACCACTGAAAACAGGTTGCTGACGCTGTCCGCCGCTTCGGAGTTGCCCAGGAACAGGTAGCCGCCGGGCCGCAGCGCGAAATGGAAGGTACGCAGGATCTCGGTCTGCGCGTCGCGGTCCAGGTAGATCAGCAGGTTGCGGCAGCAGACCAGGTCCAGGCGCGAAAACGGCGGGTCGCTCAGCACGTTGTGCAGCGCGAACAGTACCCGCTCGCGCAGCTCCTTGCGCACGCGCAGGTGCGAGGCTTCCTTGGTGAAGAACTGCCGGATCCGGGCCGGATCGATGTCGTTCGCGATCGGCTCCGGATACAGGCCATTGCGCGCGATGGCCACGGCGCGCTCGTCGATATCCGTGGCGAAGACCTGGAACGACACCTGTTCGGGCGTATGCGCCGACGCCTCCTGCAGCAGCATGGCGAGCGAATAGGCTTCTTCGCCGGTGGCGCAGCCCGGGGTCCAGACGCGAATCACTTCGCCTTCGGCACGGTTCTCGAACAGCTGTGGCAACACCTGGGTGCGCAGCGCATCGAACGCCTCCTTGTCGCGGAAGAAGTTCGTCACGCTGATCAGCATGTCCTGCAGCAGTGCCGGCGTCTCGTCGGGGTGCAGGTGCAGGTAGTCGCGGTACTGCTGCAGGTCGGTCAGTCCGTTGACCTGCAGCCGCCGCTCGATGCGGCGCAGCACCGTGGCGCGCTTGTAATGCCGGAAATCGTGCGAAGTGCGGCTGCGCAGGATCACCATGATCTCGCGCAGCGCCCGCTCGCTGCTTTCGGATTGCGGCGTAGGGTGCGTCGTGGGTTCCGCGTCGTCGACCGCCACGGGCAGTCGGATATGGCTGGCGGCGCTCCACAGGTCTATCAGGCGCTGCGGGATGTCGCTGGCGCGGACGATGAAGTCGACCATGCCGGTACTGATCGCGGAGCGCGGCATGCTGGAGTAAGCGGCATCCTCCGGCTCCTGGGCGATGGCGATGCCGCCCAGCTCCTTGACGCGCGTCAGGCCCACCGAGCCGTCGGAGCCGGCACCCGACAGCACCACCGACACCGCCCGCTGCTGGTGCGCTTCGGCAAGGGAGCGGAAGAACAGGTCGATGTTGGCCGTGCTGCGATTGCGGCCGCGCTCTTGCGGGCTCACGCGCAGATAGCCGTCCACCATGGTCAGATGGTGATTCGGCGCGATGACGTAAACGTGGTTGGCCTCGATCGGCATCGACGCGGTGACCTGCTGGACCCGCATGCTGGTGCGCGACTGCAGCAGGTCGGCGAGATGGCTGGCGTGGTCGGGGGAGAGATGAACCACCAGCACGTAGGCCGCCCCGGTAGTGCTGGGCAGTCCTTCAAAAATCTCGATCAGGGCTTCGATACCACCGGCCGACGCGCCGATCCCCACCACGGGAAAGGCGAGCTGGCTCGGCAAAGAGCGTTCGCGGTGTTTGGCCATTGCTGCACGGAAAGAAAGGAATGCGCCGGCCGGTCAGGGTGCTAGCTCTCGCGAAGCCAACCTTCGATACGCTTCGCGGACGCTGCCGCGCGGCCAGCTGCCTCGGTGTACTGACGTGCCACGTCAGTGTCCCCAATTTGCATATGATACGCCGCAATACGTGTATAAAGTTCATTCTGCTCGTGCAGCGCCCGCAGCGAATCGTAAAGCAGATGCTCGAGTGCGTTATTGCAAGCGTGACGCAGCGTGAACAGCCCGAAGGTGTGCCCGGTGTGGCAGCGGAAGCGCGGCGGCACCGCGTCGCGTATCTCCCAGAGCGCACCGCCGCACTCCGGGCAGGTCAGCGCCGATGGCAGCGCAATCTGCTGGACCTTGTCGACCGAGGTCGGCCCCATCGACACGGCATGTTCGAGCACCAGCGACGTGGGCGGCTCGGGCGCGGCGGTCGCGGCGCTGCCCGCCAGCCGCGCCAGCTCCGGCGCAATGCCGCTCAGTGGCAGCACGTAATGCGGTGTGACGGCCCGCAGCGCATTGCGCGGCATGTCGGCAGCGTAGGCGCTGTCAGGATCCTGCACGATGGTGATGCCACCACACTCGTGCACGGCGTGCAGGCCGGCGGAGCCGTCGTCGAGCTGGCCGGTCAGGATGGTCCCGATGACACGGTTGCGCCGGCTGAGCGCCGCGCTGCGGAACAATGGGTCGATGGCCGGGCGCGCGAAGTTCTCCTTCGGTCCGCGCCGCAGCATGGTGCGCTCGCCGTCGATCATCAGGTGGTGATCGGGCGGCGCGACATAGATGACTCCCGGCAGCACGGCTTCGCCATCGCGCGCGTGGTGTGCCGGCAGAGGCCCGGCCTGCATCAGCATCTGGGGCAGCATGCTCTGGTTGGCGCCAATGTGCAGCACTACAAGGATCGCGGCCTCGAAGCCGGCCGGAAGGCCGGCGGCAAGCTGCCGCAAGGCATCTACCCCGCCGCTCGAGGTACCGACCACAACCGTGTCGCGCAGCATAGGGAACTCCGTTACTTCGCGTGGAAATACCTGGTTCACGCAAGTATCGTTCCAGACGCAATGTCCCTGCCGGCCATGGTGCCGATGGTCCCACTCCGTTTCAGGCCTTGGTAGCCTCCGGCGCCAGCGCACCGCTGCCCGAGCGGATCCGCATCACGGTCTGGCGCGTGGTATGGAAGCGCCGCGCGGCGGCGCTGACCGACTCCCCGGCGTCCAATGCCTGCAGGATGGCCGCGCGCTGTTCGGCCGTGTGTTTCGGCGGACGGCCGACGGGATGGCCCACCGCCTTGGCCGCGGCCAGGCTCTCGCGTATGCGCGCGCTGCGCCGGGAGCCTTCGAGCGTGGCCGCGGCGCGCAGCACCTTCACGGCTTGCGGCGGCGTGGCGCTGGCCAGGTTGACCTGGCCGAGCTGCAGGCAATACAGAGACGCTCCGAGCTGCCGCACGCGGACGATGGTGTCCAGCGTTTCGGCCACGGTCGAACCCAGGCAGCGCAATGCCATCACCACCACCGTGTCGCCGTGCCGGACCTGCCGCAGCATCGCCTGCAGCCTGGGTCGATCGCCGATCAGCACCGATGGCGGCTGGTGTTCCCAGAAAGCGCGGCGCAGATCCACGGTATATCCGGCGCGATAGGCCAGCTGCAGTTCAGCTTCCATCGCCTCCGGGTTGCGGGCTCGGTTTGAATAAATAAAGGTCGACGGCATGGCGGGTCCGTTACGGGGGCGGGGCAGGAACTCCGATGCAGGCACATGGCCGCGGATCGTGGCTGGCGCACGATTGCAGCCAATGACGGCAATGTACATCAGCACGCGCGCTCGCGGCGGCGACCGCCATCGCTTGCGCGGATCAGCGCGCCGGCCTCGTACGAAAGGCAAGATTCCGTACATGCCAGCCATGCCCCGACAGCCGGCCAAGTTCGCTAGCATGGCAAGGACGCAGGCACCCCGCCCCGGCTCCACGGGCATGACCATGGCGTAAGGCCGCACCGGGATGGGCAGACAAGGAGATCAGCGATGGCCACCCAGAACTATTTTGGCTACGTCGTGCGCGGCAATGCCCGCCCGCTGGCCGATGCCCTGTTCGAAGCCTCCGTATCCGTCGAGCGCGACGGCCAGACCGTGATCCTGTCGGGTCCGCTCGGCAGCCACCGCACGCTGGAACGCGCCATGGCGGAAGGCATTGCCTGGGGCAAGGTGTGGATCGACATGCGCGAGCTTGGCTATACCGACATTCGCGGGGCCCAGCGCAAGACCGGCAAGCGCACTAACTGATGGCGTCGGCGGGCGCCCTGCCCGCCATTCCGGAATCCGCCCGGCCACGACCAAGGCATGGTGTTTCCTGAATGCCTCGGGGGCCGCGGGCGTCTCAATGGGGAGCGGATGTGCCCAATATCGTCAAATTCATCCTGCAAGGGCCCTTATGCGGCCGCTGGTATGCCACGCCGGTCTTTGCCGACGGGTCCAAAGGCGGCGTGACCGGCTTTGATTCCTTCGCGGACGTGGAGGCCCATACCGCGCGCTACCCTGGCGCGGTCGTGGTCTACGCGGGCCCGCATGCAGCCAGTTGCCGGGCATCCCGCCAGGCCGCGCGCGTGGGTCTGCCCGCCTGACGCCGGCGACTCTCATGCCGCTGCCGCCACGCCCCGAGCCGCCAGGTGGCGCCGCCGAGATCCGCAGCCGCCCTGTTGCCCGGCCTTGATACAATCCCGGTTCACACAACGGCAGACATCATGGGCTTCGAACAACTGGCAGCACTCAGGGACCAACTCGCCAAGAAGGCGGCCGCCGAATCCAGGAAGGGCGAGCGCAAGGGCCCGCGCCAAGGCGCGGCCGGCGACGCGTCCAAGGGCACGTCCAAGGACGCATCCAAAGGCGCATCCAAGGGCGCGCCGAAGCGCCCCCGTGACGGCGAGCGTACCGGCGCGGGTGCTGACACGACCGCGGGCGCCAAGGCCCGGCGTGCGGCGCCCGCCGCCGCGCCGGGCAAGCAGGTCGATCCGGTGGTGCATTCCATTGCCCGGCTGCAGAAGCACTTCCCCAAGGCCTTCCCCAAGAACCCGGCGCCCAAGGTGCCGCTGAAGATCGGCACCTTCGAAGACCTGACCCAGCATGCCGGCAAGCTTGGCCTGGACGAGGCCGAACTGCGCGAAGCGATCCGCACCTGGTGCAGCGGTGCGCGCTACTGGTCGTGCATGGTGGAAGGCGCCAAGCGGCTGGACCTGGACGGCAACGAGGCCGGCGTGGTCACCCTGGCGGTTGCCAAGCGCGCCCAGCAACTGAAGGCCCGCCGCGCCGGCGCCGCACGCCAGAAGGCCAAGGCTGCAGCCGCTGCAGCGCCCGCCGCTGCGGCCGCGGCGGAGTCGGCCGAGGCCCCTGTCGAGGTGCAGGTAGCGGCGACGCCGGCGACGTCCGATACCCCGGAAGCGCCCTGATCCGCGCCGCCGGCAGGCCGGCGGCGCCCTACCCGAGCACCGCGCGCGCGATCACGGTGCGCTGGATTTCAGACGAGCCCTCGTAGATGCGAAGGATGCGCGCATCACGCACCAGCCGCTCCAGCGGCATTTCGCGCGTGAAGCCATAGCCGCCGTGGATCTGCAGCGCGGCATCGGTGACGAAGCCCACCATCTCCGACGCATAGAGCTTGGCCATCGACGCCTGCTCGGTAAAGGGCTCGCCGTCGCGGCGCCGTGCCGCGGCCTGCAGCGTCAGCAACCACGCCGCCTCCAGCCGCGTACGCATGTCCGCAAACGTCCATTGCAGGCCCTGCTTGCGCGCCAGCGGCTCGCCGCCCACCTGGCGCTGCCGGGCCCAGTCCACCGCGCAGGCCAGCGCCGCCTCGGCAATGCCCAGGCTGGTGGCGGCGACGTCGAGCCGGCTGTTGTCCAGCACCTTCATCGCGGTACGGAATCCCGTGCCCTCGGGCCCGAGCCGGTTGGCGGCGGGCACGAAGCAGTCGAGCGCCACCTCATGGGCCGGCGCGCCATGGATGCCCATCAGCTTCTCCGCCGGCGCCACCTGCACGCCGTCGCTGTGGCGGTCGACCACGAAGGCGCTGATGCCGCGCGTGCCCGCGGCCGGGTCGGTCTTGGCATAGACCACGATAAAGTCCGCCGCCTCGGCGTTGGAGATGAAGTGCTTGACGCCGCGCAGCCGGTAGCCATCGCTTTGCGGCGTGGCGCGCGTGGCCATGTCGGCCGGGTTGGAGCCGGCGCGCGGCTCGGTCAGCGCGAACGCGCCCAGCCTGCCGCCGGCCGCCGCGTCGGGCAGGTAGCGCGCACGCTGGCTGTCGTCGCCGCCGATCAGGATGGAATCGGTGGCCAGGTAGTGCGCGCCGAGCATCGATGACGTCGACGCGCAGGCCTTGGCAACCTCCACCAGCGACAGGATCAGCGCCACCGGCGAAGTTTCCGTGCCGCCCCAGCGTTCCGGCAGGTTCATCCCCATCAGGCCGAGTTCGGCCAGCTGCGGCACATAGCGCGTGGTGGACGTTTCCGCGCGGTCCACTTCGGCCGCCCTCGGCGCCAGTTCGCTCTGCGCGTAGCGGCCGATGGCATCGGCGATTTCCAGGTCGGCCGGCTCGACGCCCAGTCGCTTAAGCGTATCAAGCATGTTGTGTCTCCTTGCTGAAATCGTGCGCGGCCAGGATGGCCACGGTGTGCTGGCCCAGCTCGGGCGCGGGCGTGACACGGTTGGGGCCATACCCCGAGAACTTCACCGGCTGCGACGGCAGCCGCATGGTGCTTCCGTCCGGCCCGGCGACTTCGGTCAGCAGGCCGCGATGGAGGGCCTGTTCGCTTTCCAGCGCCTGCCTGACATTGCGGATCGGCGCAACCGGAATGCCCGCCGCGCCCAGCAGGCGGTTCACCTCGGCGACGGTCAGGCCTGACGACCACGCTTCCAGCCCGGCGCGCAGCGCGGGTTCGAAGCGGCAGCGCGATTCGTCGTCGGCAAAGCGCGGGTCGTGCGCCATCTCCGGGCAGCCGATGGTCTGGGCCAGCGTGTGGAACAGCTTGTTGTAGAGCACCGCCACCACGAAGAACCCATCGGCGGCGCGGTACACGCCGAACGGCGCGGACGACGGATGGCGGTTGCCCACCCGTTGCGGCGCCCGCCCGGTGGCGGCATAGCGCGCCACCAGCGTCGCGCTCAGGCTCAGCGTGGCGTCGAACATCGAGACATCGACATGCGTGCCGCGCCCGTTCTTGTCGCGCGCCAGCAGCGCGGCCAGCACGCCCCAGGAGGCAAAGAGCCCGCTGACCGCATCGGAGACCGCCTCGCCGAGCAGGGTCGGCGCGCCGTCGGGCGCGCCGGTGGCATCCATCAGCCCGCACATCGCCTGCAGGATGATGTCGTAGGCCGGCCGGTGCGATTCCGGGCCGGTCTGGCCGAAGCCCGACACGCTCGCATAGACCAGCGACGGATTCAGCGCCCGCAGCGCCTCGTAGCCGATGCCGAGCTTGTCCGCCACGCCCGGGCGGAAGTTCTCCACCACCACGTCGGCGCGCGCGCACAGTGTTCGCGCCAGTTCCAGCCCCGCCTCTGTCTTCAGGTCGATGACGATGCTCTGCTTGTTGCGGTTCATCGCCGCGAACAGCCCGCTCCTGCCGTCGACGAAGGGCCCGACGGCACGGTAGTCGTCGCCGCCCGGCGGCTCGACCTTGATTACCTCGGCCCCCAGGTCGCCCAGCAGCGCCGTGCAATAGGGGCCGGCCAGCACCCGCGAAAAATCGATCACGCGGATGCCGGCCAGCGGCAGGTCGGAATGGTTGGAATGGTTGGAAGGATCCAAGGCTCGCTCCTCGATGGCTTGCGTTTCAGTGGCTCGATTCTGCGCAGCGCAAGCTATCAAGTAAAATATGGAATTCGACTAGCACCTATAGGATTTCCTGATGCCTGTCTCCCGCATCTCGCTGCCGCGGTTGCGCTACTTCGCCGCGACCGCGGAAACCGGCAGCACCACGGCGGCGGCGCGGCTGCTGAACGTGTCGCAGCCGTCGATCTCGGTCGCTATCCGCGAGCTGGAAACGCTGTTCGAGGAAGCCCTGTTTGCCCGCGACGCCGGCGCGCGCATGACCCTGACCCGCTTCGGCGTGCGCAAGCTGGCCGAAGCCCGCCACATCCTGGGCGCGGCGACGGCGTTCGAAGTCGACAAGAGCGGCGACGGCGCGGCCGGCGAAGTGCAGATCGGGGTGTTCCGCACGCTGGCGCCGGTCTACCTGCCGGTGCTGCTGCGCCTGGCGCGCGAGCGTTATCCGAGTTTGGCGGTGCGTTTTGTCGAGGGTGACCTGGCCCAGCTGGAAGACTGGCTGCATGGCGGCCAGATCGAACTGGCGCTGAGCTACGACGTCGGCATGCCCGACGACCTCGAGCGCGAACGGCTGGCCGAGCTGCGGCCCTACGGCCTGGTGCCCGCGGGCTCGCGGCTGGCCCGGCGCCGCGGCAGCCTTTCGTTGCATGAGCTGGCGCAGGAGCCGCTGATCCTGATCGACCTGCCGCACAGCCGCGAATTCCTGATGGCGCCGTTCTGGCAATACGGGCTGCAGCCCGAGGTACGTTACCGCGCGACCTCGCTGGAACTGGCGCGCGGCATGGTCGCCAACGGCCTGGGCGTGGCGCTGCTGATCACGCAGGCACCCGCGTCATCGCAGATCACCGCCGTGGTGGAAAAACCGATACGCGAAGACACCGTGCGCCAGCCGCTGGTGATCGCCCGCGCGGCGCGCGCCACGCGGTCCCGTGCCGCGGAATTGCTGGCCGAATGCGTGCGCGCCGCCGTGGCGGAGGCAACCGCCGCCTCGGCCCGTGCGCGCCCACGCGCTGCCTGAGTCCCGTTATCGCCAGCGCCACTGTGGTAGCGTGGCGCTTTCCGCCTGGCTTGCTCCCATGACCGATTTCGACGCCGACGCCCTGAAACGCCTGGTCACCGTCACCATGCCCTTTGGCAAGCACAAGGGCACGCTGATCGCCGACCTGCCGGGCAACTACCTGAACTGGTTCGCGCGCGAAGGCTTTCCGCCGGGACAGATCGGCGCGCTGCTGGCGCTGATGCATGAACTGGATCACAACGGGCTGGCGTATTTGCTGAAGCCGTTGCGGGGCCGCGCATCGCCTCAATAAACCCTGCCTTCAGGTCACCGGCGCCGGATTGAGTTGTACGACAACACATAAAATGAATCGCATTCGGACGGTAGTGCGAGCCTCCGTGCTGCACCGCAAAATGACCGTCAGCGCAGAAATAGCCTATAAGGG
>JABFVP010000228.1 GCA_013362725.1 Cupriavidus sp. | reverse complement strand
CCCGAAGCTGAAGCTCAACGCCGGCATCCCATATGCGGTCACCGCCGACTACAAGCTGCCGACGAAGCTGTCGGCGGGCATGGTGCTGGCGGCGTCGGTGACCTATCCCAATATCTTCGGCACAAGGGCGTCGCTGTCGCCGGATATCGCCGTGATGCAGGGCATCGGCGGCTATTCGGCAACGGCACTGCCGGGCTTCATCCAGGGCGCGGGCGCAGCGGTGATTGGCGCGACCATCGACTTCAAGACCAAGCCGGAAACCAGGCTGCGCCTGGACTACACCCACAACTGGGGCGGTAGCGGCAGCAACCTGCTGCGCGACCGCGACTTCTTTTCCCTCAGCATGACCACCGCCTTCTGATGCTTGCACGCCTGTTAACCCGTCTAGAAGCTGCCCTGTTCGGGCATCGCCTTCCATTCCTGCTGCTGCTGGCGGGCTTCACGGCCGTCATGGGCGTGCTGGGGGCGAAGCTCGAGCTCGAAGCCGGCTTCGAAAAGCAGCTGCCGCAGGGCCATGAGTACATCAAGACCTTCGAGCAGTACCGCCACCAGCTGTTCGGCGCCAACCGGCTGACCATCGCCGTCCATGCCAGCGACGGCGACATATGGAACGCGCAGGCGCTGACCCAGGTGCTCAAGGTAACCGAAGCCGTCACCTACCTGCCCGGCGTGGACCGGGCGAGCGTGACTTCGCTGTGGACGCCGAACGTCTTCTTCACCGAGATTACCGAAGACGGCTTCCGCGCCGAGGCGGTGACCGGCGGAGACGTCGTGCCGGAGAAGCTGTCGGCCGAGGTGATCGGCATGGTCCGTCAGCGTGCCACCGCCGGGGGCCATATCGGCACGCTGGTCGCGCGCGACCAGACCAGCGCGCTGATCACGGCCGAGCTTGGTGATGTCGACCCGGCCACGGGCAGGAAGCTCGACTATATCCAGTTCAACC
The DNA here is from genome assembly GCA_013362725.1 of Cupriavidus sp. Classification (GTDB taxonomy): domain Bacteria; phylum Pseudomonadota; class Gammaproteobacteria; order Burkholderiales; family Burkholderiaceae; genus Cupriavidus. The sequence continues at coordinate 6,815 of JABFVP010000228.1, read as the reverse complement.
GCTTGCTGGAGGAGAAGATCCGGCGCCCGTTTGAGAATGACAAGGTCGAGATCCAGATCATCGGGTTTGCCAAGCAGACCGGCGACATTGCCGACCGCGCGGCCGACGTGGCACGCTTCTTCGCCATCGCCTTCCTGCTCACCGGGCTCGCCGTGTACTGGTACTGCCGCTCCCTCCGCCTGACGCTGCTGCCGCTCGCGTGCTCGCTGGTGTCGCTGGTGTGGCAGTTCGGCACGCTGCGCCTGCTCGGATACGGGCTTGATCCGCTGGCGATCCTGGTGCCGTTCCTGGTGTTCGCCATCGGCGTCTCGCACGGTATCCAGCAGATCAACTTCATCGTGCGTGAAGTTGCGCAGGGAACCGATTCCGCCATGGCCGCGCGGCGCAGCTTCACGGGCCTGCTGATTCCCGGCTCGCTCGCGCTGATCACCGCGCTGGTCAGCTTCGTCACGCTGCTCCTGATTCCGATCCCGATGATCCGTGAGCTGGCGCTGACCGCGGCGATCGGCGTGGGCTACAAGATCGTCACTAACCTGATGATGCTGCCGGTGGCCGCGTCGTACTTCCGCTTTTCGCCGGAGTTCGCGCGCCGGTCCCTGGCTCGGCGTGAGCGCCATAACGTGTGGCTGGGAGCCATCGCCCGCATCGCGCGGCCGCGCAACGCCGCGCTGGTGACGCTTGCCGGCGCGGTGGTCTTCGGCCTGGCGGTATGGCAGAGCCAGGGGCGCCACATCGGCAGCCTGCAGGCGGGCGCGCCGGAACTGAGCGCGGACTCCCGCTACAACCTTGACGTGGCGGCGATCGTCGACCGCTTCGACGTGGGCCTGGACTGGCTGACCGTCGTGTTCGAGGCGAGACCGGAGCACAAGGGCGAAGTCTGTTCGCGCGCCGACGAGCTGCTGTTCATCGACGACTTTGCCTGGCGCATGGGCAGCGTTCCCGGGGTCGTGTCGACCGACTCGCTGGCCGCGCAGCTCAAGCTCTACAACGTCGGCATGAACGAGGGCAGCCCCAAGATGGCGACCGTGACGCGCGACCCGCGCGGCCTCGGCTCGCAGTTCCAGGGCGTGAACAACCGCATCGCCGGCCTGTCGTCGATCGACTGCCGCGTGCAGGGCGTCAACCTCTACCTGCCGGACCACCGCGCCACGACCATCAAGAGCGTGGTGGAGGCGGTGAAGGATTTCCGCGACGCCAACCGGATCGACGGCGTGCACGTGCGCCTGGCGAGCGGCAACGCCGGCGTGCAGGCCGCCACCAACGAGGTGCTGGAGGCAAGCGAGCTGCCGATGATGCTCTACGTCTACGCCGCCATCCTGATCCTGGTGTTCCTGGTCTACCGCGACTGGCGCGCGATGATCGCCTGCTGCCTGCCGCTGACCGTCGCGACGTGGATCGGCTACTGGTTCATGAAGAAGCTGGAGATCGGGCTGACCGTGGCCACGCTGCCGGTGATGGTGCTCGCGGTCGGCGTCGGCGTGGACTACGCCTTCTACATCTACAACCGCCTGCAGGTGCAGCTTGCGCACGGCCTGGAGTTCACCCGGGCACTCGAGCTGGCGATGAAGGAGACGGGGCTTGCCACCGTATTCACCGCCATCACGCTGTCGGTCGGCGTGGCCACGTGGACGTTCTCGAGCCTCAAGTTCCAGGCCGACATGGGCGCGCTGCTGACCTTCATGTTCATCGTGAACATGGTGATGGCCATCACGCTGCTGCCCGCCTTCGCGGCGATGCTCGAGAAATTCTTCCCGCGGCGTGGACCGGTGTACATGCCGGAAATTCTGAAGCACTAGGACACAACGATGAGCCACCTTTTGATGAGCCCGCTCCGATACCTGCCCTTTGCCGCGCTCATGGCATGCCTGTCGTTGCCGGCAGCAGCCGCCGGGGCCACGGCACCCGCGCCCTGGCCGGCCATGGAACGGGCCCGGCAGGTTTCGAACGCAGCCACTGCGCCGCTGCTGGCAGCCGCGCGCGCCGGGAAGCGCGTCGTCGCGGTCGGCGACCACGGCGTGATCCTGCTTTCGGATGACGGCGTCAGCTTCCGGCAGGCGAAAGCCGTCCCGGTCCGTACGCTGCTGACCACGGTCCAGTTCGTCGACGCCCGCCACGGCTATGCGGCGGGCCACGATGGCGTGGTGCTGGCCACGCAGGACGGCGGCGAGACCTGGACCTTGCTGCGCGCCACGCCCGGCGTCGAGCAGCCGATTCTGGCGATGCACTTCGACAGCCTCAAGCATGGCATCGCCGTAGGCCTGTACGGTTGGGCGATCGAGACACACGACGCAGGCCGGACCTGGACCGACCTGGCGATCGCGTCAGGCGAAAGCGCCGACCGGCATCTGCTGCACATGTTCGCTACCGCCCGCGGCTCGCTGTTCGTCGTCGGCGAGGGGGGGACGATTTACCGCTCGACCGATCGGGGCAAGTCATGGGAAGCGACGACCACTGCAGGCAAGGGCTCGCTCTGGCACGGCCTTGCGCTTTCGGACGGCACCCTGCTCGTCTGCGGCATGCGCGGCCACCTCTATCGCAGCAGCGACGACGGCAAGACGTGGCAAGCCGTCGACGCGCATACCACCCAGTCGCTGACCGGCATCGCGGAGCTCGCCGACGGCAGCGTGACCATCGTCGGCATGGGCGGCACCGTGCTCGCGAGCACGGACCACGGCAAGACCTTTGCGCGCACGGAGCGCGCCGGGCAAGAGGCGCTGACAGCGGTGCTTGCTGACGGCGCGCGCGCGCTGGTGGTGTCGATGACCGGCCCGTTGCCGGCGTCCGGCCCGGCGCAGCGATAGACCTTCTCGCACACGCGGCACTGCAACACCTTCATTCACCGAGCAGAACCAACCTGCCCATCCTCTCAAGGAGACAATCATGGCAAAACACCCCGTCGTCATCTATGGCGCAAGCGGCTACACCGGCATGCTGATCATGGACTGGCTGATCGACCAGAACATTCCCTTCACCGCCGTCGCGCGCAATGCGGGCCGGACCAGGGAAATGATGGCGCAGCGTGTCGTCCGCCTCGAAGCGGCGGAGTACGAGATCATCGAGGCGGAGCACGACGTCGACTCGCTCGTCAAGGCATTCCGTGGCGCCAAGGTGGTGTGCAGCACGGTCGGACCGTTCTTCCGCTTCGGCATGGTAGCGGTCGAGGCGGCGCTCAAGGCCGGATGCCACTACCTAGACCCGGCCGGCGAGCAGCACTACATCCGCCAGGTCCGCGACGAGTTCGGCGAGCAGTATCGCGAGGCCGGGCTGCTGGTGTCCCCGTCGAACGCCTACATGTACACGTTCTCGGAAATCGCGGCCGAGCTCGCGTTGGAGACGCCGGGCGTTGACGCGCTCGAGACCGCCGCGCTGTGCCGCGGCCCGCGCGGCGGCGCCGGGGTCAGCGTCGGCTCGACCGCGACCATCTTCGAAGGCTACCGACAGGAAGCGTGCTTCCTGTGGGAAAAGAAGCTGGAGCGCCATGCGCCGGACGCGTCGTTCAACATTGTCGACCCGGCGTTCATGCAGCCGGTGTTCTGCCTGCCGTGGGGCGGCACCTCGCTGCCGGTCTATTTCGAGAACGATCCGCGCGTGCGTAGTTGTACCTCGTGCGTGGGCTTCTACGACAACAACGCCATGCGCATGGTGCATGCGATCGGCCAGAAGTGGGAGTCCGAATACAAGCACCTGCCGCCCGAGCAGCAGGATGCGGTGCTCAAGCAACTGGTCGATTCAACCACGCCGGCCATGCCGCCGCGCGAACGCACCACGCTGCAGCGCACAGTGGACTTTGCCATCGGTCGCGGGCAGCTCGCCTCGGTGCGCGCGACCGTGCACGGCATCACGCCCTACATCGCCACGGGCGCGATCCAGGCTGCCGAGGTCATCAAGCTGCTTGACGGCGACACGGCACGCGTCGGCTTTGCGTCGGGCTCGAAGGCCTTCGGCCATCGCTACCTGCTCGGCTTCCTCGAGCAGCGTGGGCTGGCCCGCGCGACGGTGTCCAACCTGTAACTTGCCGGTTCGGCTATTCCTTGCCCGCCTCAGGGCAGGGAATGGCTTAAAAAAATAGCTTCACAGAATTCGTCAGAACACGCAGAGAGTGAGGAAAGCCTGACATGGCAATCATTGATTTTTTTGACCGCGGCCTGCGCATCAATCCGCACGGCATCGCCTATATCCAGGACGAGCGCAGCTTTACGTTCCGGGAGATCGGCGAGCTGTCGTGCCGCATCGCCAACGGGCTGCTCGCAGAAGGGCTTGCCAGGGAGACCAAGGGCGCGGTCTGGGCGGACAACGATGTCACGGCCTGGGGCTGTGCGCTGGGGCTATGGCGCGCGGGGATGGCGTATATCCCCGTCAACGGGCGCAATGCGCCCGACGAGAACCAGTTCATCCTCGACGCCTTCGACTGCGAGGTGCTGTTCTTCCAGCAGGCGTTCGCACCGGTGATCGATGCGTTGCGTGGCGGGCTGCCGAAGGTGAAGCTCTGGGTGTGCATCGACGCCGACCTGCCGTGGGCGCCGTCGCTCGCGACGTGGAGCGCGGGCCAGCCGTCGAACGCACCGGTGGTCGACTACGACATGGCCGACGTCGTGACCCTGTCGGCCACTGGCGGCACCACTGGCCGGCCCAAGGGCGTGATGAACACGCACCGCGCCTACCAGACCTATTTCGCGCAGTTCATGACGGCGTTCCCCTACCAGGGCGAGGAGCGCCCCGTGAACCTCGCCGCCGCGCCGATGACGCATACGGCCGGGATGCTGTCGCTGCCTTGCACCGCTCGGGGCGGCACCGTGGTGGTCCTGCCCAAGCCCGATCCCGCGGCCGTGCTGGGCGCCATTGCGCGGCACCGGGTGACCGAGTTCTTCCTGCCGCCCACGGTCATCTACCGTTTGCTCGACATCCCCGGCATCTCGAAGCAGGACTTCTCCTCGCTCAAGTGCTTCCTTTATGGCGCCGCGCCGATGTCGGTCGAGAAGCTGAAGCGCGCGATCGAGGTGTTTGGCCCGGTCATGGCGGGCGGCTACGGCCAGACCGAGGCGCCGGCGTCGATCTCCTACCTGACGCCGGCCGAGCATTTCGTCGGCGGACGGCTGGCATCGGACGAGCGGCTGTCCTCGGTTGGCCGGCCGAACCCGCTGATTCGCGTGGAGATCCTGAACGACCGTGGCGAGGTGCTGCCCCAGGGCGAGAGCGGCGAGATCTGCGTGCGCGGGGACCTCGTCATGAAGGGTTACTACAAGGCGCCCGACAAGACGGCCGAGACCATTGTCGACGGCTGGCTGCACACCGGCGACATCGGCCATCTCGACGCGGACGGCTATCTGCATATCACCGACCGCAAGAAGGACATGATCATCAGCGGTGGCTTCAACGTGTACCCCAGCGAAGTCGAACAGGTCATCTGGGCGCATCCGGCGGTGCAGGACTGCGCGGTGATCGGGGTGCCCGACGAGACGTGGGGCGAGGCGGTGAAGGCCGTGGTGGAACTGAACGCGGGCCATAGCGTCAGTGCGGACGAACTGGTCGGCCTGTGCAAGCAGAAGCTAGGCTCGGTGAAGGCGCCCAAGAGCGTGGACTTCGTCGCCGCGCTGCCGCGCAGCCCGGTCGGCAAAGTCCTGAAGAAAGACCTGCGCGAGCAATACTGGCAAGGCCTGCAACGCAAGATCTGATCGGGTTTTCGGGGAACGACAAGCTATGAGCAATATCTACATCGCCGGCATCGCCATGACCGTATTCGGCCGGCATCCCGAGCGCAGCATCGAGGACCTTGCCGGCGAGGCGCTGCGCGGCGCGCTGGCGGACGCCGGCTGCGCCGCCGGCGCCATTGGCGCGGCGTTCTACTCCGGCATCACCAACGGCGCGCTGCAGGGCCAGTTGTCGGTCCCCGGACAAGTTGTCTTCAGCAAGACCGGGGTCGAGGGCATTCCGGTGTTCAACGTCGAGAACGCCTGCGCCTCGGGCAGCACCGCCGTTCACCTGGCGGTGCAGCACCTCAGGGCCGGAGCGTGCGACGTGGCGCTGGCCATCGGCGCCGAGAAGATGAACGTTCCGGACAAGGCCAGGTCATTTGCGCTGTTCGAAGGGGGGTGGGACGTGTCCAGGGTCGAGGAGAATTTCGCGACGCTGGCACGGCTGGGCGAAGGTATCGAGCCACCGCCCGGATCGGAGTCAGACAAGCCCTACAGCCGTTTCATGAAGATCTACGCCGCGCTGTGCCGGTATCACATGAAGACCTACGGCACCACACAGCGCCAGATCGCGGCTGTGTCGGCGAAGAACCACGGGCATTCGGTGCATAACCCGCACTCGCAGTTCCGCCGGCCGTTCACGATCGACGAGGTGCTTGCCGCGCCGCCGATCACGTTTCCAATCACGCTGCCGATGTGCGCGCCGGTCTCGGACGGCGCGGCGGCCGCCATTCTTTGCACCGAGGCAGGCCTGCGGCGCATCGGCGCGGACCGCGGCCGATGCATCCGGGTTGCGGCGAGCGTGATCCGCAGCTTCACGCACCGGCCCATCGATGCGCCGGAACGCAACATCGGCTACCTGGCCGCGCGCCAGGCGTATGAACAGGCCGGCCTGGGCCCGCAGGACATGCACGTCGCGGAAGTCCACGACGCCTCGGCCATGGGTGAAATCATCCAGGCCGAGAACCTCGGCCTGGTGCCATTCGGCGAGGGCGGGCCGGCTGCCGAGCGTGGCGAGTTCACGCTAAGCGGACGGATTCCCATCAACACCTCGGGCGGGCTCGAATCCAAGGGACATCCCTTGGGCGCGACCGGCATTGGCCAGCTCTATGAACTGGTCACCCA
>JABFVP010000079.1 GCA_013362725.1 Cupriavidus sp. | reverse complement strand
CCATCGCCTGCTCCGGCGGCGCATGCGGGTCGAGACCAAGCGTGCCGTCGGCCACGCGGCAGGAAAGGGCGTGCAGCGTGCGGGCCTTGCCCGGCGACACGCCGGCCTCGCGCAGCGCAGCCTCGGGCAACGCCGCCAGCGCGGCCGCGCTCGGGAAGGTGTAGCGCAGGCCCTCCGGCGGCGCGCCGTCCAGCGCCTGCCCGGCGCGCTGCGCCAGCGCGGCCAGGATGCGCCGCGCCTGCACCACCGAAATCACCTGCCCGACCACGGCGCGCACCGCGATCTCAAAGCCATCGACGCAGCCCGGCAAGCGCACGCCGGGCATCGCTTCGGCCAGTTCGCCCAAGTGGCGGTCCACCACGTCCGGGCGGCAGCCCAGGTCGCACAGCCGGCGCACCTTGCCCAGCGCTTGCGGAATCACGCGCGCCAGCGAGGCCGACAGCGTCACGCGCAGCACCAGCCGGCGCGGCACATGCTCGATGCGCACCCAGCCGAGGTGGGCGCTGACGCCGGCTTCGACGCGCAAGGTGCGCAGATAGGCGCCATCGCGGATGGCTTCGATGCCGTCGACCGCACGCGTGGCCAGGAAGCGCAGCCATGCGTCCCAGGCAAAGGGCGGGCGGTAGCCGAGCTCGAACACCAGCCGGTCGGCCACGCCCTCGGCGGCACGCCGGCGCAGCGCCAGCGGCGTCAGGCCGTAGCGGGTCTTCAGCACATCGTTGAAGCGGCGCACGCTGCCGAAGCCCGCCGCCAGCGCCACGTCCGTCACCGGCAGCGCGGTGTCGGCCAGCAGCCGCTTGGCCAGCAACAGCCGCTGTGTCTGCGCGTACTCCAGCACCGACACGCCGAACTGCGCGTCGAACAGCCGCCGCAGGTGGCGCTCGGTCACGCCGATGCGCGCCGCCAGCGTGGTCACGCTGCCGTCGGCCATGAAGCCTTCGTCGATCAGCGTGGCGGCGGCCTGCGCCAGCCGGCCGGAAATATCGGCCAGGCCGTGCCCCGGCGCCAACTCCGGGCGGCAGCGCAGGCACGGGCGAAAGCCATGCTTCTCGGCCGCGGCGGCGCTTTCATAGAACGAGCAGTTCTCGCGCTTGGGGGTGCGTACCGCGCACACGGGGCGGCAATACACGCCGGTCGACGAGACGCCCACGAAGAAGCGTCCGTCGAAGCGTCGGTCGTGCGAGGCCACGGCCTTGTAGCAGGTATCGGGATCGAGGTTCATGACGGCATGCTACCGCCAGATGCCGGCGCGCATCGGCTGGTTTCGGACATTTCCCTCTGGCGCGCGGGGATCGGTTGGGGCACAGTTGCCTTGCCCTTATCTTTCCCATCGGAGACCCCATGCGCCGCACCGCCCTGCACCTGTCACTGCTTGCCACGCTGGCCTGCCCGCCGGCGCTGGCGCAGCCGTCGGCGGCGCCCGTACAGGCGGTGCAGGCGGTACAGGTGGCGTCGGTCGAAGGCATTACCGAACACCGCCTGCCCAACGGCCTGCGCATCGTGCTGGCACCGGATGCCGCCAAGCCCACCACCACCGTCAATATCACCTACCTGGTCGGCAGCCGCCATGAGAACTATGGCGAAACCGGCATGGCGCACCTGCTCGAGCACCTGCTGTTCAAGGGCACGCCGTCGCTGCCGGGCAAGACCATCCCGGGCGAGTTCGCGCGGCGCGGCATGAGCGTCAACGGCACCACCGCGCAGGACCGTACCAACTACTTCGAGACCTTCACCGCCAGCGACGACAACCTCGACTGGGCGCTGCGCATGGAGGCCGACCGCATGGTCAACAGCGTGATCGCGCGCGCCGATCTCGACAGCGAGATGACGGTGGTGCGCAATGAGATGGAAATGGGCGAAAACAGTCCCGGGCGCATGCTGATGCAACAGACCATGGCCGCCGCCTATCGCTGGCACAACTACGGCAAGGCCCCGATCGGCGCGCGCAGCGACGTGGAGAATGTCAGCCTGGACAACCTGCGCGCGTTCTACCGCCGCTACTACCAGCCCGACAACGCGGTGCTGGTGGTGGCGGGCAAGTTCGACCCCGCCGCCACGCTGGCGCGCATCGAGCGCTATTTCGGGCCGATTCCGCGTCCGCAGCGCGTGCTGCCGCCGGAGCCCACCGTCGAGCCCGCACAGGAGGGCGCGCGCGAACTGGTAGTGATGCGCCCGGGCGACACCCGCCTGGTGGCCGCGCAATACCATGTCAGCCCCGGCGCGCACCCCGACACCACCGCGCTGTCGCTGCTGGCCATCATCCTGGGCGACACCCCCGGCGGCCGGCTGTACAAGGCGCTGGTAGAGCGCGGCCAGGCCACCTCGATCGGCAGCGCGTTCTATGCGATGAAAGACCCCGGCGCGCTGCTGTTCATGGCGCAGGCGTCGAAAGACCAGCCGCTCGCAGCCGCGCGTGCCGGCCTGATTACGCAGATCGAGGGCTTTGCCGAAGCCCCGGTGACCGAGGCCGAGCTGGAGCGCGCGCGCGTGCGCATGCGCAACGCCTATGACCAGTACATGAACGACCCCGGCGCGCTCGGGATTGCGCTTTCCGAGGCCATCGCCAAGGGCGACTGGCGCCTGTTCTTCCTGGCGCGAGACCGCATCGAGACCACCACGCTGGCCGACGTGCAGCGTGTGGCGCTGAACTACTTCCAGGCCTCGAACCGCACCCTTGGCGTGTTCCTGCCGGCCGAGCAACCACAGCGCGCGCAGGTGCCGGCGGTGCCGGACATCACGGCCATGGTCAATGGCTACCAGGGCCGGCCGGCGCTGGCCGCGGTGGCGGCATTCGACCCCAGTCCCGCCAATATCGAAGCCCATACCGCGCGCCAGACGCTCGCCAACGGCATGCAGCTGGCGCTGCTGTCCAAGCCCGCGCGCGGCGAAGTGGTGCACGGCGTGCTGGTGCTGCGCATGGGCGATGCGCACAGCCTGCAAGGGCTGACCACGGTGGGCGCGCTGACCGCCGCGATGCTGCGCCGCGGCAGCGCCGGCATGGACCGTCAGCAGATCGCCGACCGCATCGAGGCCCTGCGCGCGCGCGTCGGCATCGCGGGCGGCCCGGAGCAGGTGACAGTCAGCTTCGAGACGCGCCGCGCGCACCTGCCGGAGCTGCTGGCGCTGTTGCGCGGCCTGCTGCGCGCGCCGACCTTTCCCGAGGCCGAGTTCGAGACCCTGCGCCAGACCAGCATCGCCGAGCTCGAAAGCGTGCAGCGCGAACCCGGCGTGCTGGCCGCCAATGCGCTGGGCCGGCACGGCGACCCCTACCCCGTGGGCGACCCGCGCCATGCGCGCACCATTGCCGAGAATATCGCCGACCTGCGCGCGGCCACGCTGGCGCAGGTGCGCGATTTCCATGCCCGCTTCTACGGAGCGGGGCATGCGCAGCTGAGCCTGGTCGGCGATTTCGACGGCGCGGCTGCCGCGGCGCAGGCGGCCACGTTGTTTGGCGACTGGACCGCGCCGCAGCCGTATGCGCGCGTCGACCGTCCGTTCGTGCCGATCCCGCCCGCCGAGTTCACGCTGTCCACGCCCGGCAAGGCCAACGCCGTGTACCTGGCCACCGCCCCGATCGACCTGACCAACGATGCACCCGACTATGCGCTGATGATGATTGCAAACCGCGTGCTGGGCGGCGCCAGCCTGCGCAGCCGGTTGGCGGACCGGCTGCGCCAGCGCGAAGGCATGAGCTATGGCGCCAGCAGCTGGGTGCAGGTGGGCGCGCTCGACCGCGCCGGCCGCTTCGGCGTGCGCGCGCAATATGCGCCGCAGAGCCTGGCGCGGGTCCAGCGCGCCGTCAGCGAGGAACTGGAGCGGCTGGTGCGCGACGGCATTACCGCGCAGGAACTGGCCGAAGCCGTCAGCGGCCTGCTGCAGCAGGGCATGATCAGCCGCAGCAACGACGCCGCGCTGGCCGGCGCGCTGGCCAGCCAGCTCTACCTGGGCCGCACCATGGCCTTCACGGCGGAACTCGAGCAACGCCTGCGCGACGCCACCCCTGAAGCCGTCAACGCCGCCATCCGCCGCTACATGCAGCCGGGCACGCTGTCACGCGCCTATGCCGGCGACTTCGCCGGCGCGGCGGCGCAGGGCGGTGCAACCGGCCAGGCAGCGGGCACGCCGGCCGGCACGGCGACCGGCTCGAGCGCTGGCGGCAACGAAGCCGAAGTAAGATCACCCGCGCGCCTCTGACATGTGCCTGACATCGAGCGGCAACCATACTCGCCAGGGTCGCGATCCACGAGCGCAGGCAGCGCGGCGCCAGGCCCTTGCCCCGACTCCGGGTTGACTGTATATTCGTACAGTATAAGTCGATACAAGAGGTGTGGATGTCAATCGTGCGAGCTGGCAGCAAGGCAGAAGCGCTCAGGCTTCTGGCCTCGGAAGGCGTGCTGGCGCTTGAGCTGGACTACGAGACCGGATGGCAGGACGCCGTCGAACTCGGCAGGCTCGGAGAAAAGCGCGGTATCAAGGTGCAATATCGCGGACAAGAAAGCATCGCCGTCCGTTCCCGCGAAGCCCTGATCGAAGGGCTGGCCAAACCCAAGGCCACATTCCGTCAACGCAATCTCTATTGCCAGTTCGATCTCGGCACGCTGGCGGACCATGAACTGCTCGACCTCGAAGCCAAGGCCACGCGGCTCGGGGACTATATTCTCGCCGGCCACCTGCTGCGCGAGGTCGATGGCGTGTGGCCGCAATAAGCGGCCCAGGCGCGCCAGCGTTCACCTGGAAACAATGAAGCCGCCCTGCAGGCGGCTTCCGTTACATTGCGCCGGTCACGCCGGTGATGCCAATCACGCGGATCAATGCCAGACCCGCGCAGAATTGGCCCAGCGCGCCGCGCATGACTGCGCCACCGGCGCGTCGATGATGTCGTTGGCGGCATCGTCGGCCGGTGCCGCCGCGGCAGTCTCCAGCGCGGTGCGCCACAGCACCGCCGACACCAGCGTCTTGCACTGGCGGCGCTCGCCATGCGCCAGCGCCAGCAGGCGCTCGTAGCCGTCGACCACGATCAGGCGGTCGCCACGGCGCGGCTGCAGCGTGAGCGTGAACAGGTGGTCGCACTCGCACTGCATGCTACCGCCGCTGACCGCCACCACGATGGCGCCGGGCAAGGCGATGCCGCTGCGCTGCACCTCGGCGCGCAGCCGTGCCAGGTGCGCCTGCACGCGGGGGTCGGGGGCCGCGCCGACGCTGGCCGCCATCTGCGCGGGCAGCGCACAGAGCGTCGTCAGCTCGGCCGGCGACACCGCCAGCGTGTACGCCTGCAGCGTGGGGCGATAAGTTGCCACCACCGCGCGCAGCCGGTGCGGCGCGCCGTCATCATGTCCTGCCTGCGGCGCTCCGTCGCGCCCGCGGTACTGCATCGTGTCCATGTCGACTCCTGCCACGCGGGCGGTTGGGGTCAGTCGCGCAGCAGATGCTTGGCGATGATCATCTGCTGAATCTGCGTGGTGCCTTCATACAGTCGCAGCAGGCGCACGTCGCGGTAGAAGCGTTCGGCCTTGTACTCGGCGATATAGCCGGCGCCGCCGTGGATCTGCACCGCGCGGTCGGCGACGCGGCCGACCATCTCGGTACAGAACATCTTGGTGCAGGAGGCCAGCATGCTGACCTCCGGATCGCTTTTGCCGGCGGGCTTGGCATCGTAGCGCTGGGCGCAGTCGCGCACCATCGACAGGCCAGCGTAGAGTTCGGCCTGGCTGTCGGCCAGCATCGCCTGGATCAGCTGGAAGTCGCCGATCGGGCGGCCGAACTGCTTGCGCTCCCTGGCATACGCCACGGCGTCGGTGATGAGCCGGTGCGCCATGCCGCAGGCCAGCGCCGACAGGTGCAGGCGGCCGCGGTCGAGCACCTTCATGGCGGTCTTGAAGCCCACTCCCGGCACGCCGCCGATGATGTTGGCGGCCGGCACGCGCACGTTCTCCAGCACCACGTCGCAGGTCTTGGTGCCGCGCTGGCCCATCTTCTTGTCGGGCTTGCCCAGCGAGATGCCCGGGGTATCGGCCGGCACGATGAACGACGAGATGCCCCCGGCGCCCGGGCCGCCGGTGCGCGCCATCAGCGTGAACGCGCCCGCGCGCGGCGCGTTGGTGATGAAGCGCTTGGTGCCGTTGATGACGTAGTGGTCGCCGTCCAATTCCGCCTTGGTCTGCAGCGAGGCCGCGTCGGAGCCGGCGTTGGGCTCGGTCAGCGCGAACGAGATGATCATCTCGCCGCTGGCGATGCGCGGCAGGTACTGCTGCTTCTGTTCCTCGGTGCCATCCATCAGGATGCCTTGCGAGCCGATGCCGACGTTGGTGCCGAAGACCGAGCGGAAGCCGAACGCGGTGTGGCCGAGGTCGTACACCACATCGCATTCCTGCGACATCGACAGGCCGATGCCGCCGTAGTTCTCGGGGATGGAGATGCCGAACAGCCCCATCTCCTTCATGTCGGCGACGATCTCGGCGGGCACGTCGTCGGTTTCCTCCAGCGTGTCTTCGGCCGGCTTCAGGCGTTCGTCGATGAAGCGCTGCACCGAAGCGCGCAGCAGGGCAAAGGATTCTTGGTCTAGGGCCATGGTGATTCTCCGGGTCGAGCCAGTACGTCAGTCTGGCCGCCTATGGTACGCCGGTGGTGCGATTTGACAATCCATTGGATCTTGGACAGAAGCGTCAGCGGAATTTGACAATCGACCGCGCCGACCCCTCAGGTGACGGACAGCAAGCCGGCCATGCCAACGCCCAGCGCCGCCAGCGCATCGCCCGCAATCAGCCCCCCGCCCAGCAGCGACGCGGTGTTCATGTCCCGCGGCAAGCCTTGTCGGCGCACCGCGTGTGCGCCGACCACGCCGCCCATGCTGGCTAGCACACCGCCCGCCGCCATCCATGCCGCCGCCGCCAGGTTGACGAAACCGCCGAACGACGACGCATAGGGCGAAGGCAGGATCACCGCATCCAGCACGAAATCCGCTGCCTGCCCGCGTCTTCCGGAACGCGCAAAGCGCTGCCATGCCGGATGGCCCAGGATGGCACGGCGCAACAGCGCCGTCGCCAGCCCGATCACCAGCCCCGCCCCAACCGCAAGGTACTGGCCGGCCCGGTCCTGCGACAGGCCATGGAGCACGCCCACGATCTTGTAGGTCATGGCCGAAGTCCAGCGCGCCGGCTGCTGGTCGGCCGGCAGGCTGGTCTGGTCCAGCGCCAGCACCGGATAGGCCTGCAGGAACAGCCGCGCCATCGCCACCGCGACCAGTGCGCCGACCACGATGCCCGCCACCTGGTAGCCAAACTGCACCATGCGGTCGCTGCCCAGGCGCCAGCCGGTGGAGCGGTCCTGCTGCATGTCGCTGGCTTCGGCGGTGGCCACCAGCAGCACCGTGGCGGCGATCAGGCCAACCTGCGGCGCGCGCAGGCCGGCCGCCGCCATCAGGATCACCGACAGCACGAACGCCGATGAAATCGGGTTCTGGTCGACCATGCCGACCGAGATGCCGTTGACCAGCGCGAATACCAGCGCCAGCAGCACGGCGATCAGCTGGAAGATCACGGGCTGCCCGAACCACATCACGCCCGCCGCCACCGTGGCCACACCCCATAGCAGCGCCCAGGCCGCGACCCAGCCCATGCCGGGCCCGCGCCGCGACGCGGCGCATTTGGTTGCGGCTGGCGGTGCGTCCGGTTGCGGTTGGCGCCGTGCCCGCCAGCGCCGGCGCGCCTGCACCAGCACCTGCGCCAGATCGACTACGGCGGCGCCCATGATCATGCCCAGCGCCACCAGGAAGGTGGCCTTGCGGTACGGCTCGCCCGGCGCGA
>JABFVP010000197.1 GCA_013362725.1 Cupriavidus sp. | reverse complement strand
GATGCCGCCATCGTCGCGCGGCTGGGACTACCGCGACTGCCAGAGGCGGAGTTCTTCCTGCATCCCGCGCGGCGAGGTGAGTCGGCCTTCGTGGCGGAAGCACGCGATGCGCTGGCTGCACAACTTGCCTAGGCGGGCCGCTCCGAAGTCAGAAAAGGATCACAAATCGGCCTCTTTCGGGGGCCGTGGTTGTGTGGAAAGCAACATATCTTGATTGGGAATAGGAATAATTCGCAATCTCGTTGACCATGACAATCTCGTAATCGATAATTGCCTTCGTTTTTTTCAAATTATTACAGTCGATTGCAGACCAATGAGAATAAAACTTCACCCGATATGTGCCGCGGTGGCGGGGAGCTTCGTTTTCCAACCGATGCTGGTGTGGGCCCAGTCCGCACCGGCGGCTTCGGCGCAGTTGCCCGAAGTCACCGTCAAGGCTGACGTCAGCCGCGAGCTGGGCGAGGGCTACAACCCGCCCAATGCCGTCAGCGCGACCAAGACCGAAGCGCCGCTGCGCGACGTGCCGCAAACCGTGAACGTGGTCACCGCCGAGGTCATGCGCGACCAGCACGCTACCTCGATGCAGGCCGCGCTCCAGAATGTGCCGGGCGTGTCGTTCTCCACTGGTGACGGCCAGCGCGACCAGGTCTCGATCCGCGGCTTCACCGCCATCGCCGACCAGTTCGTCGACGGCATCCGCGACGATGCGCTGTACTTCCGCGACCTGTCCAACGTCGACCGCGTCGAGGTCATCAAGGGACCGGCCGCAGTGCTGTACGGGCGTGGCTCGTCGGGCGGCCTGATCAATCGCGTGACCAAGAAGCCGGGCATCGACGTCACCGACTTCGCGCTCAGCTACGGCATGTGGGCCGACCGCCGCGCCGAGGCCGACGTCGGCCGCGTGTTCGCCGACGGCGCCGCGGCGTTCCGCATCACCGGCGCCGTGGAAAAGGCCAACAGCTACCGCTCGCAGCAGTTCCTGGACCGCAAGGCGATCGCGCCGTCGCTGGAGCTGCGCGTCGCGCCCGAGACCACCGTGCTGTTCCAGGCCGACTACCTGGAAGACCGCCGCGTGACCGACTTCGGCATCCCCGCGTACCACGGCCGTCCGGTGGACGTGCCGGCGTCGCGCTACTACGGCGCGGCCAATGCGCGCGATGCCGACTACTCGCAGTCGCGTGTGTTCTCCGGCACTGCCACGATCAACCATCGCTTCAACGAGAACTGGTCGATCCGCAACGCCACGCGCTACTACCACTACTCGCTCGACCGCAATAACACGCTGACCTCCGCGGTCAACGAAGCAGCGGGTACGCTTACCATGAACCACGGCAATGTCCGCCGCGAGGAACATGGCTGGTTCAACCAGACCGACCTGATCCAGAAGGCGACGATCTTCGGCACCAAGCACGAGATCCTGTACGGCATGGAGATCGGCCAGCAGAACAAGGACCAGGTCAACAACACCAAGCAGGTGCCGGGAACCTTCGACCTGTTCAACCCGGTGCTGCCGGTGCTGCCGCGCCTGGCGCCGGGCACCCCGACCACCTCGAACCTGGGCATCTTCGACACGCTGGCGTTCTACACCCAGGACATGATCACCCTCAGCGAGCAGTGGAAGGCGCTGGTCGGGGTGCGCTACGACAACTTCCAGCAGGAGACCCGCAACCGCATCGCCGGCCAGCGCGACCTGTCGCGCAGCGACTCCGCCTGGAGCCCGCGTGCCGGCCTGGTGTGGCAGCCGAGCAAGGCCCAGTCGTACTACGTATCCTGGAGCAAGTCGTTCCAGCCGTCGGGCGAAGCCTTCGCGCTTGCCGCGAACAACGCCGACCTGGCTCCGGAGACCACCAACAATACCGAGGTGGGCGCCAAGTACGACTGGCTGAATGGCAAGGCCAGCACCACGATCTCGGTGTTCCGTCTGGAGCGCTCCAACATCAAGGTGAGTTCGCCCAACAACGTGCTGATCCCGATTGGTGAGCAGCGCACCGACGGCGTCGAGGTCTCAGGCGCGGCCGAACTCGGCAGCGGCTGGCGCATGCTGGCCGGCTACGCCTACCTGGACGCGACCGTAACCAAGTCGACCATCGCGCTGCAGGGCAAGCGCGCCACCATCACGCCGCGCCACTCCGGTAACCTGTGGGTGACCAAGGACCTGGGCCACGGCTTCGGTGTCGGCCTCGGCGCCAACCTGGTCGGTGCCCGTTTTGCCGATCCGCAGAACACCGTAACCCTGCCCGGCTATGTCACCGCCGACGCGATGGCCTGGTACCGCCGCGGTGCCTTCGAGGCCCAGCTGAACGTGTACAACCTGTTCGACAAGGGGTACATCGTCTCGGCGCACGGCTCCAACGCCAACCTGAACATGCCGGGCGCTCCGCGCAGCGTCATGGCTACCCTGCGCTACCGCATGTAAAGCGCAGCATCGGGGACAAAAAACCGGGCGGTTCATCACCGCCCGGTTTTTTTTTCGCCTGCTGTTTCTGCTTCGGCCGGTCACGCAACCGCATGCCCCGGAGAAACCCTGAGTGCCGGCAGCGCTCAGTGCTCGCGCTCCCAGGTCTGGGTGCGTCCGATCAGGCTGATGCCGATGAAGCCGCGCACGTTGAGCTTGTTGCCATCCTCGGTGAGCGACATCTTGCTCTTGTAGACCTTGCCGTTCTCCGGATCGAGGATCTCGCCGCCGCTCCACTCGTTGTCGCCGGTCTTGCGCAGGCCGGACAGGATGGTCATGCCGATCAGCGGCTGGTCCTTGCGTGCGTCGGTGCACTTGTCGCACACCCGCGGCTTGCCGTCGCCGTCGACGAAGCTCTTGAGCAGACGTCCGCTGTAGACGCCGTTCTTCTCGGTGATCTCCACCAGGCCGCGCGGCTTGCCGGTGTTGTCGTCGATGGTCTTCCACGTGCCGCTGGGCGTGGCCTGCGCCAGTGCCGCGGCGCTGCCGAGCAGGGTGGCGGCAAGCACCGCGGCGCGCACGGTGCAGGTGATGAGGGAAGGGCTGCGCATCATGTCTCCTTTAAGGTCCGTAGCCACGCCAATCTACTGGCGCAGCCGCCGCGCCGCAATCCGGCGCAGACTTGCACGCGCCCACCCGCGGCGCTTGCGCGCCTCCCGCCAGGCCGCATGCAGCCGGCCATTGCGGGTTTTTGTGGCGCAGCAAAACGTGCCTGCGCACGGCCGCTGAAGCAATCCTCTAAGCGGACGTACGAGCCACCGCGCGCCACCTCGCCGTGTCCTTCGCGAGGACGCGAACGCATCCGCAAAGCACGGCGCGCGCGCTCCGGATCGCGCGGCACCACGCGACCTCATCGCGGCGGCTGCCCGCAGCGACTGCCAGAGTGTTGCCACGACGCTTCGCTGCCCTCGCGTCTTGGCTCGAGCGCAACGCTTCGACGCCGTCGCGATGCCTGCGCGATGCCCTTTCGATGTTGCGTCGATGCAAACCGTTGCGTGCACGCATCACTCGCACGCGCGCTCGGCGATGGTGTCGCGCAGCGACCGACGCCGGTGCCGCCGAGCATCGAGCTCGGCGTCGCGCGTGCGTGCCCGCTCGAGTGTGTAAAGCATGCAGAGCGCGCGCCGGTGTTCGCGGCGCGCGCGTGTCGAGGCGTGCCGCCGCACAGCGCGACGCGCATCGCGCGCGTATCGGTGCATCACCCGCAAAGCCTTTGTCCATGCGGTTTTTCGGAAAGTGCGAGGAGACGCGGCAGCGCTGTTCGCAGGTCGTCGCGCGCATGCTGCGCGGCTTGTCATCGCTACGCGCGACGGTGTGTAAAAGCTGCGGCGCGCGCAGTCAGCGAAGGGGCATCGCGCGGCGTGCGCGAGCGCGCGTGGTCGGTCTCGAGACCGGCATGCGCGCGACGCGTTTCCATGTCGTCGGCAACGTCTTCGTGACGACGCGCGTGAGAACTAGTTGGAGCGGTGCATGCAGGCAAGTTTTTTTGCACTTTTTTCTTAACATCATCGTGCAAACGAATTATGATTCGCCTTGACAAGAGTCTCACTTCATTGCAGCGAAGCAGGAAGCAAGATGGAACCGAAAAGCGCGATGCGCGCTTCGATGCAATGACGAAGGTAGTAGCTGAGGAGCACGAGAACTTTGACGCAGACCAGGCCAGACCGGCTTCATAAAACGCGTGCAGTCTCCCTTGGTCCATTGACGGGTTGGACCCGCTACCACCGAATGAATGCCACCTGCCGTGCGCGAGGCCAAGCCCGCACCGCAGGCCTGCTGTCCGATATCTCCTCATTTCTGGCCGCGCGCCGGCTCAACGGGCGGTGCGGGCTGATCGAATATTCCAGGGCGCGGCATGTGCCCGAGACCCGCTTGCGGGCTCGCGCCGGTCGCCAAGCCACCGCCATGGGCGGTGCCCCTGCAACCGAATTCATTAGCGTGCAGCAGTGGTCGGGCCGCACGCCGATGAATCGCTCGCTCGACTGGGGTCGCGCTGCTGCGGCGCGCCTCGGGTCGGTCGGGTCGCCAACTTAGGTCATTCGATATTCACTCTCTAGTGAAGGAGTTATCCATGGCAACTGCTGCAAAGAAAAAGCCGGCGGCTAAGAAGGCCGCCAAGCCGGCCGCCAAGAAGGCTGCTGTGAAGAAGGTCGCCGCCAAGAAGGCTGCACCGGCCGCCAAGAAGGCAGCCGCCAAGAAGGCACCGGCCAAGAAGGCCGCGGTGAAGAAGGTCGCCGCCAAGAAGGCCGCACCGGCCAAGAAGGCAGCCGCCAAGAAGGCACCGGCCAAGAAGGCCGCGGTGAAGAAGGTCGCCGCCAAGAAGGCCGCACCGGCCAAGAAGGCTGCTGCCAAGAAGGCGCCCGCCAAGAAGGCCGCTGCCAAGAAGGCTGCACCGGCCAAGAAGGCTGCTGCGAAGAAGCCGGCCGCCAAGAAGGCTGCTGCCAAGAAGCCGGCCGCCAAGAAGGCCGCCAAGCCTGCCGCGGCCCCTGCCGTTGCTCCCGCTTCGGCTGCCAAGACCGCGCTGAACCCGGCTGCTGCCTGGCCGTTCCCGACGGGCAACCGTCCGTAAGCTGCGCCGCCACGGCGTGGACCTTACCCGTTCCGCAAGGAACCACCACGGCACGCAAGTCGTGCCTGTATGACCGGATACCGCGTATCCGGTCCGCAAGACACCTGGTCTTGCCCGACCCGCCGATGGCAACCGCCCGGCGGGTTTTTTCATGGGTGTGCGAAGGCCGCCCGGGCCTGGCAAGGCCGCCACAGCGGCCAAAGAAAAAGCGCCGCACCCTTGCGGGTGCGGCGCCCGGGGAGCGCCTTTGTGAGGGCCTGCGCGGCCGTCAGTGCGTCACGCGGGTCACGCCGCCCGAGGACAGCAGCCGCACCCGTTCGCCGGGGCGGAAGGCTTCGTCGGCTTCCTGCGTGATCGCGCGCATCTCGCCGTTGTCGAGGCGCACGGTGATCTCGAGCGCGCGGCGCTGGTTGATCTTGTTTTCGGCCGCGCTGCCGGCGATGCCGCCCAGCACCGCGCCGAGGATGCCCGCCGCCACCGCGCCGTTGCCGCCGCCGATGGTGCTGCCGGCCGCGATGCCGCCGATGGCGCCGCCGGCCAGCGTGCCGGCGCCGCTCTGGCCGCCCTGGATGGTGACCTCGCGGATGCCTTCGACCACGCCGTAGCGCACGGTCTGTTCGCGCTGCGCCTGCCCGGTGCCGTAGACACTGTTGGAATTCGATTGCGTGGCGCAGCCCGCGGCGAGCGTGGCAACCAGGGTGACCCCAAGGACGGCAAGCGCGCCGCCGCGTAGCTTGTTGTTCATGTCAGTTCCCGAAAATTTCGCCACGCGCCGGCCGCAGCTCAGGCGTAGCGGTACCCGAATGCAGACTGGAACCGGTTGCCGATTTCCTCGCGCGACAACCAGTGGTTCTGCGGACCCTGCTGCGCGATCTTGACCGACCCCATCAGCGATGCCAGGCGCCCGGTCGTTTCCCAGTCTAATCCGTTTTCAATGCCGAAGAGCAGGCCACCGCGGAAGGCGTCGCCACAGCCGGTCGGGTCGACGATGCGCTCGGCCGCAACGGCCGGGATCGCGTACTGGCGGCCATCGGCAAAGATGCTGGCGCCGCGTTCGCCGTGCGTGACGATGAAGGCACGGACCTTGGCGGCAACCTCGGCGCTGGTCCACGCGGTACGCGACAGCAGCACCTGCGCCTCGTAGTCATTGACTGTCACGTAACTGGCGAGTTCAACGAACTCGCGCAGGTCGTCGCCGTTGAACAGCGGCATGGCCTGGCCCAGGTCGAAGATGAACGGCACGCCGGCCTCGGCGAACTGGCGCGCGTGGTGCAGCATCCCTTCGCGGCTGTCGGGCGCGACGATGCCCAGGTTCGGCGCCTTGTCGCCGCCCAGCGCGTCCTTGACATGGTTCAGTTGCGACTGGCTCATTGCGCCAGGGTGGAAGGCGGTGATCTGGTTGTTGTCCAGGTCGGTGGTGATCATGGCCTGCGCGGTGAAGGTCTCCGGCAGCACGCGGATGTGGCCGGTCGGGATCGCCAGCTTGCGCAGGTATTCCAGGTAGGGTTCGGCGTCGATGCCGACGGTGGCCATCACCACCGGATCGCCGCCCAGCATCTTCAGCGTGTAGGCGATGTTGCCGGCGCAGCCGCCGAACTCGCGGCGCATGCCGGGCACCAGGAACGAGACGTTCAGCATGTGGATCTGGTCCGGCAGGATGTGTTCGCGGAAGCGTCCGTCGAACGTCATGATGGTGTCGTAGGCGACGGAGCCGCAGATCAGGCTGGCCATGCTCTCTCCAGGTGTCGGGTTGGGTTGCGGTGGATCGGCGCCCTTGCGGGCAAAGCAGTAACGCAGAAAACAGAAGCGGCCGCCCCGTGGTCGCGGGCGGCCGCTGACATCGCAGGCGCGCCGCCTGTTACTTCAGCGCGGCCAGGGCGGCGTCGTAGTCGGGCTCGTTCTTGATTTCGGGCACCAGCTGGCTGTACTTGACGGTGTCGTTCTCGTCCAGCACCACCACGGCGCGCGCGGTCACGCCGGCGAGCGGGCCGGTCTTGATGTCGACGCCGTAGTTGCCCTTGAACTCGGCGCCGCGCATGGTCGACAGCGGCACCACGTTGGCCAGGCCTTCGGCGCTGCAAAAGCGGCCCATCGCGAACGGCAGGTCGGCCGAGATGGTCAGCACCACGGTGTTGGCCAGGCCGCTGGCGGCTTCGTTGAACTTGCGCGCGGACGCCTGGCACACCGGCGTATCCAGGCTAGGGACGATGTTCAGCACCTTGCGCTTGCCGGCGAAGTCGGCCAGCGTGACGTCCTTCAGGTCCTTGCCGACCAGCGAGAAGGCGGGCGCCTTGTCGCCGGCTTGCGGGAACTTGCCTGCGACTTCGATGGCGTTGCCGCCGAGGGTGACGTTGCTCATGTCTACTCCTTGATATCTGATGGGTTTCCGGTTGCGGACCGGAGCGGGGGCAAGGCTCGCTGCCAGACTCGGATTCGGTCCGGCGGCGGGCCAGGAATTCAGGGGTAAAAAATCAGCACGCGATAGTTGGCTGGCGCCTGCTGCGTCCGGAATCGTACCCGAACCGGCAGCTCCATGCCCGCGCGCAGCCCCTGCGCGGCAAAGGCCTGCTGCGAAGGCTCGAGATATTCCTCGGGCTGCAGGACCCGGCGCAGCAGCAGCTGGTCCTGCAGGTCGGTCATCACCAGTTCGATCGCCGGCAGCGCGGTGCTGGCGCGGCCCAGGTTGCGCAGCGTGACGGCCAGCAGGTAGGTGTCGCCGCCTTCATCCTGTCGCTGCAGCTGCGAGGTCTCGATGCGCAGCGCATCGATGTCGCGCCACG
>JABFVP010000293.1 GCA_013362725.1 Cupriavidus sp. | reverse complement strand
ACGTGCTGGCGGAGATGTGCGAACTGCTCGGCGCCGCCGTGACCGGCGGCCATACCATCCGCCCGGAAACGCTGCGGCACGAGCATGCGGTGTGGAACAACATGCTGGCGATCGTGTTCGATCCCGCGCGGCTCGGCACCAGCACCTCGTTCGGACACGAAGTCGCTGCCTTCGCCGACTGGATGAAAAGCGCGCGGCTGCAGCCCGGGCAGACCGGCATCCAGCTTCCCGGCGAACCAGAGCGCGCATTTCGCGCCGCCCGCGCGCAGCAGATACCGATCGATGCCGGCACGCTGGCGCAACTGGACGACGCCGCGGCACGCGTGGCGGCGGCACGGGCCAGCGGACATGCCGCGCCGGGTCCGCTGTCGGCGCTGGCGCGCGTCTGAATCGGGCGCGCGCCACCGTGCTTGCGAGTACCGCTGCAACACCCCCGTTGCAGCGCATCCAACTGGTCCGCCGACACCGCAGCCATTGCCCTGATGCCAAAGCAAATCTCGGCACCAGCTCTCTGGACTTCGTGAGGACGTAAGTGCCCCCGTGGCGGCGCTGTTGGCGGGCCGCTGCAGAATTGCATGGCACCAAGGGAAAAGTCCCTGCAATTTCCGCGAAACCGCCAACCTATACTGGGCTTCCCTTATCGGCTTGCGCGCCCTTCCTGCTGCGCAGGCCACTCCAGGAGTCCAAGTGAAAGCCATCACCCTCCCCGCCTTCGGCGATGCCGATGTCCTGCAACTGGCCGAGGTCCCCGATCCCGCGTTACGCCCCCACGACCTGCTGGTGCGCAACCACGCCGCCGGCGTGAACCGCGCCGACGTCAACCAGCGGCAGGGTGCCTATGGCCGCGCCGACTTTGGCGACTCCGCGCTCATAGGCCTGGAGATTGCCGGCGAGGTCGTGGCCGTTGGCGACGCGGTACAAGGCTTCGCGCCGGGCGACCGCGTCATGGGCATCGTCGGCGGTGGCGGCTATGCGGAACTGGCGCGGATCGACTATCGCATGGCCATGCCGATCCCGGCGGGCCTGACTTACGTGCAGGCCGCGGCCCTCCCGGAAGCCTTCGTCACCGCGCACGAGGCCCTGCTTCACCTTGGCCAGCTCCGCGCCGGCGAGCGCGTGCTGATTCACGCTGCGGCCAGCGGCGTGGGTTCCGCCGCGGTGCAGCTGGCCGCGGCATGCGGGGCGCAGGTCTTCGCCACGGCCAGCGGCCACAAGCTGGATCCGCTGCATGCACTCGGCGCAAGCGTGCTGATCGATTACCAGCGCGACGACTTCCAGGCCGTCGTGGAGCAAACCACCGGGGGACGTGGCGTCGATGTCATCGTCGACTTTATCGGCGCCCCGTATTTCGAGCGCAATATCCTTTCGCTCGCCAATGGCGGCCGCCTGGTCCAGGTCGGGCTCCTCGGCGGCGGCAGCGGCGCCAGCGTCCCGCTGGAACGCATTCTGTACGGCCACCTCAGGATTCTCGGCACGGTGATGAAGTCGCGCACGCCAGCGGAGAAGCACGCGATGGTCAGCCGCTTCAGCGCGCACTGGCTGGCGGAGTTCCAGGCCACCGGACTGAAGCCGGTGGTCGACAGCGTGGTGCCGCTGGAACGTGCCGCCGAGGCCCACCGGCGCATGGAGTCCAACCAGAGCATCGGCAAGATCGTGCTCGCCGTGAGCCAGGACCCGCGCCAGCGCCAGCGGCACGAGAATCCGGCAAGGATGTATTGCCAGACGCGCGAAGGCGCCGTGGCATGGGATGCGTAAGGAGTGGGATTCGAAGACATGGCTGCGTGCAGGGAGGGGGCCGGCCGATGCGGTCCGGTGCCTGCGAGTATAGGGAGCCCCCTTGCCAGAGCCGCGTGGCAGTGTGCCGGCGCTGGCATGCAGATCTGCAGCACCCTGGCTGCGGCCGCCGCTAGTTGCCGCGAGGCTGGAAAGCGTCGACGATGCTGTCGATCATCGCCCTGACCCGCGCGGTATGCCGCAGGTCCTGGTGCGTGACCAGCCAGACTTCATAGCGGTCGGCACGCTCGCGCTCGGGCCAGATCCGCACCAGCCCGTCGCGCTCGGCCAGCGGCACCGGCACCTCGCCGATGGCCATGCCGGTGCGGATCATGGTACGCAGCATCAGGCTGGAATTGACCGCCGCCACCAGCCTGCCCGTGTGGATCGGCTCGCCGACGAGGGTCGGCGCGGCACTGCCGTGCAGGTACGGCTGGTACATCACCAGGTCATGGCCCGCAAAAGCGTCGGCTTGCGCCGGCGAGCCGCGCCGCGCGAGGTATTCGGACGATGCGAACAGGCCGACGGGCCAATGCGCGAGCCGGCGCGCCACCAGGTCCGGATTCTCCGGCTTCATGTTGCGTATCGCGATATCCGCCTCGCGGCGCGCCAGGTTCAGCATCTGCGTCGAGGTATTCAGCATGACGCGCACATCCGGGTGCTCGGCATGCACGCGTGCGATCGCCGGGATCACGAACTCGAGCGCCAGCGAATCGGTGGTGGTCACCTTAACCTCCCCGGCCAGCCGGCTGTCCGCGCCCTGGGCCTGCCTGACCAGGTCATGGGCGAACTTCTCCATCTTCTCGGCCGAGCGCAGCGCATTCTCGCCGGCGGGTGTCAGCACATAGCCTTCGGATGTCCGCAGGAACAGCGTGGCGCCCAGCGCATGCTCCAGTGCCGCCAGCCGGCGCCCTACCGTCGCCTGGTCGACGCCGGCCACGCGGGCGGCCTGGCGCAGCGTGCGCTCGCGCTGGAGCGCGAGGAAAATTCGAGTATCGTCCCAGTTCACTTCGATGCGGCGCCCGGCGCCGGTTCTGAATCATCCTGATGCGCCGGGGCAGGACTTCCGCGGCGAAATCGCCTGGCCCTGCCCCCGCGCCCTTATGTCCGCGCCATGATGTCGCGTACTTATGCCCGCGCTTCCCGCGCGGTGGTCCTGCTCCCGGCCTTGACCGACGGCGCGCGCCGTGGCCCCTCCGACAATGGTGCGACCGGGTTGCGTCGACCGCTCTCGCGCGACGGCACCATCGCCAGTTGCCAGCTTGGCGGCGAGCCGATGCCATGCGCCAGATGGGCGCAGAACGCCTTGACCTTCGCCGTGGCGCGCGGTGCCGCGCGCAGCAGGTAGATATTGCTTTGCGGCTGCGGCAAAGTGCCTTCCAGCAACAGTTCCTCGAGACGCCCGGCCCCGATGTCCTCGCCCACGGACCAGTCCGGCATCAGCGCGATGCCCAGCCCCTGCAGCACCGACAGGCGCCTGGCATCGCAATCGTCGCACTCGACCGCGAATGCCACGCGCGCGGCATGGGCGGGCGTCAGCAACTCGCGCCAGCCGCGCATGCTGGTGCTGTGCGCGCGGTCGATGAGGCGATGCCGGGCCAGGTCGTCGACATGCGTCGGACGCCCTTGCATGCGCAGATAGTCCGGCGTCGCGCATACGACATAGCGCTGCGTGGCGATCGAACGGGCGATCAGGTTGCTGTCGGCCTGCTGGCCCACGCGGATCACCAGGTCAAAGCGCTCGACCACCGGGTCGACCACGCGCTCGGTCAGCTCCAGCTCGACCGACAGGCCGGGATACTGCGCGTAGAGGCTGCCCAGGTGCGGCACCACATGGCGGCGGGCGAACGCCGGCAGGCAGGCGACACGCAGCCGTCCGGCCACGCCCTGCTCCAGCGCCGCCACCGCATCGCGGGTTTCGCTCAGGTCCTGCAGAATGCGCGCCGCGCGCTCGTACAGCAGGTCGCCCGCGTCGGTGCGCGCCAGCGCCCGGGTCGAGCGCGTGAACAGCGCCACGCCCATTTCGCGCTCGAGCGCGTCGATCTGGCGCGCCACCGACGACGCCACCTGTCCGCGCTGGCGCGCCACGGCGGAAAAGCTGCCGGTACGCGCGACGTCGACAAAGGTGGCCAGGTTTTCGGCAAAGCGGACAAATTCCATTTGTGCTTCCTTCGCAAAGGCATTGCGCAGCCGCGACGGCTTCCCGCAGCCATCTCGCTGCCCCTAGTATCGGTGGCATTGAGGCCTGCGACAAGTCTTTGCACGCCGTGCAAAGCGCTAAGGCCGGCCACGTTATCCGACGCGAGTCCTGCATGCATCCCTTTTCCTACCAGACCTTGCCCCAGCGTGTCGTGTTCGGCCATGGCAGCCTGGCACGGCTGCCCGATGAAGCCGACGCACTCGGCGCCGGCCGTGTGCTGGTGCTGTGCACCCCCGGCCAGCGCGGCCTCGCCGAGCGTGCTGCCGCGCTGCTGGGGCCACGCTGCGCCGGCATCTTCGATGGCGCGGTCATGCACGTCCCGATCGAACAGGCACGCCGCGCGCGCGAGGCCGCCGCGCGCAGCGGCGCCAGCGCCGTGGTTGCCATCGGCGGCGGCTCGACCGTCGGCCTGGGCAAAGCCATCGCGCTGGAATCGGACCTGCCGGTGATTGCCGTGCCATCGACCTACGCCGGCTCCGAAATGACCACGATCTACGGCCTGACCGACGCCGGCCTGAAGCGCACCGGCCGCGATGCGCGCGTGCTGCCGCGCACGGTCATCTATGACCCCGAGCTGTCGCAGGCGCTGCCTGCCGCGATCAGCGTGACCAGCGGCATCAATGCGATCGCGCACGCGGCCGAAGGGCTCTATGCCGCGGACCGCAACCCGGTCAGCGAGTGGATGTCGCGCGAAGGCATCGCGGCGGTGAGCCGGGCCCTGCCGGTCATTGCCGACGCGGCGTCGCCGGCGCAGGCCCTGCGTGCGGCGCGCGGCGATGCGCTGTATGGGGCCTGGCTGTGCGGCGCCGTGCTCGGCAGCGTCACGGTGGGGCTGCATCACAAGCTGTGCCACACGCTGGGCGGCACGCTGAACCTGCCTCACGCCGAAGTGCACACGGTGGTGCTGCCGCACGCGCTGGCCTACAACGCCGCGGCCGCGCCGCAAGCCATGCAGGCCATTGCGCAGGCCATGGGCGCTGCGCACGCTTGCGGCGCGCGCGCCGTGTTCGACCTGTGCCTTCGGCTGGGCGCGCCGACCTCGCTGCGCGAACTGGGCATGGCGGCGGCGGATCTCGACCGGGTCTGCGCGCTGGCGCTGCGCGACCAGTATCCGAACCCGCGCCCGCTCGAACCCGAAGGCATCCGGCAACTGCTCGACGATGCCTTCGCGGGACGGCCGCCGCGCACCTGACGCGCCAGCCGCCTCAGCGGCGGTAGTGCGGCGCGATCTGCGCGTCGACATTGACCCACACCGAGCGTGCCTCGGTGTAGTCGCGCATGGCCTCGAAGCCCATCTCGCGCCCGTAGCCCGACTGTCCGACGCCGCCAAACGGGCTGCCGGGGCTGACACGCTTGTAGCAGTTGATCCAGCACATGCCGGCATGCATCGCGCCGGCCAGCTGGTGCGCCCGTGACAGGTCGCGGGTCCACTGGCCGCTGCCGAGGCCGTACGGCGTGCCGTTGGCAATGGCCAGCGCCTGCTCGTCGCTGCCAAAGCGCAGCACGGTGACGAACGGGCCGAACACCTCTTCCTGCGCCACGCGGTCATCGGGCCGCGCCTGCACGATGGTCGGCTCGACGTAGTAGCCTTGCGCCAGCGTCGCCGCCGCGGGCGCCTTGCCACCCGCCAGCACCTTGCCACCCTGCTCGCGCGCGACATCCACGTACGACAGCACCCGGTCGCGATGCTGCGCCGAGGTGAGAGGCCCCATCTCCGTCTCCGGGTCCAGCGGGTTGCCGATCCGGATCGAAGCCGCCAGCGCGCTGAACCGGTCCAGGAACGCATCGGCAATGCGCTCGTGCAGCACCAGCCGTGAACCGGCGATGCAGGCCTGGCCCTGGTTATGGAAAATGGCCCAGGCCGCGCCGTTGACCGCGGCATCGAGATCGGCATCGTCGAAAACGATGTTGGCGCCTTTGCCGCCAAGCTCCAGCTGCACGCGTTTCAGGTTGCCCTGCGAGGCCTCGACGATCCTGCGCCCCGTGGCGGTCGAGCCCGTAAAGGCGATCTTGCCGACGCGCGGATGCCCGGCAAGGCGCTGGCCCGCCGTATGCCCGTATCCGGGCACCACGTTGACCACGCCGTCCGGAAAGCCGACCTCGGCCATCAGCTCCGCCATGCGCAGCGACGACAGCGGCGTCAGCTCGGACGGCTTGATCACCACCGTATTGCCCGCCGCCAGCGCCGGGCCCAGCTTCCAGCTGGTGAACATCAGCGGGAAGTTCCACGGCACGATCTGCCCGACCACGCCGATCGGCGCCCGCTGCACGTAGTTGAGGAAACCCGGCTCGACCGGCACCACCGTGCCTTCGAGCTTGTCGGCCATGCCGCCGAAGTAGCGGAAGCAGGCGGCCGTGCGCGGCACATCGAGGGCACGGGAATCGCGAATCGGATGGCCGGTGTCCAGCGATTCGAGCCGTGCCAGCGCTTCTGCGTTGGCTTCGATGGCATCCGCCAGCCTGAGCAACAGGCGCCCGCGCTGGGCGGCGGCCATGCGCGACCACGCCGGGAAGGCGCGCGCGGCGGCTTCCACCGCCACGTCGACATCGGCCGCCTCCGCTGCCGCGATGTGGGTGATGACACTGCCGTCGTGCGGGTTCAGTACTTCGATGGTGGCGCCGCTCAGTGCGTCGACGAAACGCCCGTTGATAAAGAGCTTGTTCTGCATGCTGGATGGTGGACAGGTTAGAGCCGACGAACTAGTCGGCAACGATATTGCGGGACTTGATCAGCCGGCCCCAGCGCGCCGATTCCTGCCGGACCAGCTGGTTCGCCTGGGCGCCGTCGCCGGCCACGATGTCGAAGCCGCCATCGGTCAGCTGCCTGGCCACGGCCGGATCGCGCAGCGTCGCCGTCACCGCCGTGGCAAGCCTGGCGACGACCGCGGGCGGCGTCTTCGCCGGCGCGATCATGGCAACCCACGAGTACGCCTCGAAGCCCTTGTAAAGCTCCGCCACGGCGGGCACGCCGGGCAGCCGGGCGTCGCGTTGCGTCGACGTGATCGCCAGCGCGCGCAGCTTGCCGGCCTGCACATACGGCAGGCACAGCGCCAGGCTGGCGATCATCGAATCGACGTGGCCCCCGAGCAGGTCATTGATGGCCGGGCCGCCGCCCTTGTAGGGCGTATGGATGCCGCTGGTGCCGGCCGCCTCGTGAAAGGCCTCGGCCACCAGCTGGTTGGAGCTGCCGGACCCGACCGACGCGTACGACACCTTGCCCGGTGTTCGTGCCGCCGCCACGTATTCCTGCACGGTCTTGTAGGGTGAAGCGGCGGGCACGACCAGCACCATCGGCGCCCGTACCATGTACGAGACGCCGGCGAGATCCTTCTGCGCGTCATACGGCAGCTTCGGATAGAAGTGGCGCTCGGTGGCAAAGCTGTCGAACACCATGCCGATGGTGTACCCGTCCGGCTGGCTGCGCGCGATCTGGGCCGTGCCAATGGTGCCGCTGGCGCCGGGGCGGTTGTCGATGATCACCGACTGGTCCAGGCGCTTGCGCAGGCCCTCCTGCGTCTGGCGCGCGACCTTGTCGACCACGCCGCCGGCAGGAAACGGCACGATCAGTGTGACCGGCTTGGCCGGCCAGGTCTCGGCCGCGGTCGCCGCGGCGGGCAGGGCCACCGCCAGAGCAGCCAGCGCCGGGGCCAGCCACCCGACGCCCGGCATTGGCGGCGCCGCCAGCGGGACCATGAAACGTTGCTTGCGTACAGTTGCCGTCTCCATTTGCTTCACCTCGGTTTGCATTGCCTTGTTTGTGGCGGGCACATTGCACCTATTGCTTTCTGAGCAAAGATGAGAGGCCGCTTTTTTTGCCGATCCAATAATATGGGCCGGTG
>JABFVP010000431.1 GCA_013362725.1 Cupriavidus sp. | reverse complement strand
CTTTCCACGATATGCCCGCGGTCCAGCACCACCAGCCGGTCCATCCGTGCGATGGTCGAGAGCCGGTGCGCGATCGCGATCACCGTATTGCCCTGCATCAGCGTTTCCAGGCTGTCCTGGATCGCCGCTTCCACTTCGGAGTCCAGCGCGGACGTGGCTTCGTCCAGGATCAGGATCGGCGCGTTCTTGAGCAGCACCCTCGCGATCGCGATGCGCTGGCGCTGTCCGCCTGACAGCTTCACGCCGCGCTCGCCCACTTGCGCCTCCAGCCCGGTATTGCCGTGGGCATCGACAAGGGTGGGAATGAACTCGTCGGCGCGCGCGCCATGCAGCGCTGCGGCCAGTTCGGCGTCCGTGCTCGAGGGCTTGCCGTAGAGCAGGTTCTCGCGGATCGAGCGGTGCAGCAGCGAAGTGTCCTGCGTGACCATGCCGATCTGCGCGCGCAGGCTTTCCTGCGTGACCGTGGCGATGTCCTGGCCGTCGATCACGATGCGGCCGCGCTCGACGTCATAGAGCCGCAGCAGCAGGTTGACCAATGTCGACTTGCCGGCGCCCGACGGGCCCACGAGCCCGATCTTCTCGCCCGGCCGCACGGTCAGGTTGACGCCCTCGATCACGCCCGAGCCCTTACCGTAGTGGAACCCCACCTGCTCGAAGCGGACTTCGCCGTGCGTGACCCGCAGCGGCTGAGCGTTGGCGCGGTCGGTGACCTGGCGCGGCACCGCGATGGTCTGCATGCCGTCCTGCACCTGGCCGACGTTCTCGAAGATGCCGTTGACCACCCACATGATCCAGCCCGACATATTGTTGATGCGGATCACCAGCCCGGTGGTCAGCGCGATCGCGCCGGTGCTGACATGGCCGATGCTCCACAGCCACACCGCCAGCCCGGTGGTGCCGGCTATCAGCGCGCCGTTCATCGCCGTGATGGTGACGTCCATGCCGCTGACCATGCGCCCGGCCTGCCGCGTCTTCTCGGTCTGCTCGGCCATGGCGTCGCGCGCGTAGTCTTCTTCCTGCCGGGTATGGGCGAACAGCTTGAGCGTGGTGATATTGGTGTAGCCGTCGACGACGCGCCCCATCAGCCGCGAGCGCGATTCGGTGGCGACCACCGAGCGCTGCTTCACGCGCGGCACGAAGTACAGCAGCGCGGCCACGTAGCAGGCGATCCACAGCAGCAGCGGGATCATCAGGCGCCAGTCGGCCTGCGCGAACAGCACCAGCGAACTGACCGCGTAGATCGCCACGTGCCACAGCGCGTCGACCGCCTGCACCGCGGAGTCGCGCAGCGAGAAGCCGGTCTGCATGATGCGCTGGGCGATGCGCCCGGCAAAGTCGTTCTGGAAGAACGACAGGCTCTGCTTGAGCACGTAGCGGTGGTTCTGCCAGCGAATCAGGTTGGACAGGCTGGGGCTGATCACCTGGTGCACCAGCACGTCGTGCAGGCCGAAGAAGATCGGACGCAACAGCACCGCCACCACCGCCATCCACACCAGCTCGTTGCGATGCCGGCTGAAGAACTCTGCGCCGGGCGTAGTCTGCGCCATGTCGACCAGCCGGCCGAGGAAGCTGAACAGCGCCACCTCGATCAGCGCGCCGACCAGGCCCACCAGCAACAGCAGCACGAACACGCCCCAGACCTCGCGCAGGTACCAGGTGTAGAAGCGCAGCACCTGGCCCGGCGGCTCGCGGTCGGGCATGTGGCGGAAGGGGTCGATCAGTCTTTCCAGGCGACGCAACATGGCGGGGTTCCCGTTGTGTGCCACGGCACGCCCGTTCGTCCTGGTGGGATGCCGGGCGCTGGCGGCGGATCAGACGCAACATGATACGCGCCTTGCCCAATGGAAAAGCCCCGCCTGGGGCGGGGCCTTGACCGAAACGCCTTGCCGACATTGCAGCGGCGGCAGGGCCATCAGGGGTGGTGGATCACCATATGCGTGAACGGCGGCACGTAGGCCTGCAGCGTCACGAACAGGCCCACCAGGATCGCCAGCACGATCGAATGGAAGAACACGTAGCGCAGGATGTCGCCTTCGTGGCCGTACCACTTGGTTGCCGTGGAAGCCACCACGATCGACTGCGCGTCGATCATCTTGCCCATCACGCCGCCCGAGCTGTTGGCCGAAGCCATCAGCACCGGCGACAGTCCCAGTTGCTCGGCGGTGGTCTTCTGCAGGCCGCCGAACAGCACGTTCGAGGCGGTGTCCGAGCCGGTCAGCGCCACCCCCAGCCAGCCCAGCATGGTGCCGAACAGCGGGTAGAACACGCCGGTGTGGGCAAAGGCGAGGCCCAGGGTCGCATCCAGGCCCGAGTAGCGGGTCAGGTAGCCGACGCCGAACATGGCGCAGATGGTCAGCAACGAGTAGCGCACCAGCTTGATGGTTTCCCAATACTCGCGCACCAGCCGCGGCACCGAGTAACCCATCAGCAGGCCGCCGGCGATGGCCGAGACGAAGATGCCGGTTCCGGCCATCGACAGCACGTTGAAGTTGAATACCGCGCCTTCGATGACTTCCTTGGGTACCACCGGCGGCACCTTGATCACGGCCTTGTCGAGGCCCGGCACCGGGAATTTCCAGGCCCACAGGCTATCCATCAGCTTCTTGAACTCGGGAATGCCCCAGATGAACACGAACACCGTCAGGATCACCCACGGCATCCAGGCCTTGGCCACCGAGATGCCGGCCGAGGCGGCGCTGGCGCGGGCGTCGGCTTCCACGGCTTCAGGGTGGTCGACCTTTGAGTCGTCGTGGCGGCCGAGGATCTTGGTCGAGGTCCAGATTTCCTTCGGATGCCAGACCTTCAGGAACAGCGTCAGCGCGCCCATCGACACCAGCGCCGCGATCACGTCCACCAGCCACGGACCGTGGAAGTTCGACACCAGGAACTGCGGGATGGCGAAGCTCACGCCCGCCACCAGGATCGCCGGCCAGATCGCCAGCATGCCGCGGAAGCCGGCGAAGGCCCAGATCAGCCAGAACGGCACGATCACCGAAAAGAACGGCAGCTGCCGGCCGATCATCGCCGACAGCTCGAGCAGGTCCAGCCCGGTCACCGAGGCCAGGCCGATGATCGGCGCGCCCAGCGCGCCGTACGCCACCGGCGCGGTGTTGGCGATCAGCGCCAGGCCCGACGCCGCCAGCGGCGAGAAGCCCAGCCCGATCAGGATCGCGCCGGTCACGGCCACCGGCGTGCCGAAGCCGGCCGCGCCTTCGAAGAAGGCGCCGAAGCTGAACGCCACCAGCAGCAGTTGCAGGCGGCGGTCTTCGGTGATGCCCGAGATCGAGTTCTGCAAGACCTTGAACGATCCGTTCAGCGTCGTGAGCCGGTGCAGGAAGATGATGTTCAGCACGATCCAGCCGATCGGGAACAGCCCGGAGACGATGCCCAGACCCGCCGCCTTGCCCGCCATGGCCGCCGGCATGCCGAACACGGTCGAGGCGACCACGATGCCGATCAGCAGCGCCAGGCCGGCCGCCAGGTGCGCCTGCATATGGAAGAACGCCAGCGCTGCCAGCAGCACGGCGACGGGAATGCCCGCGGCAATGGTCGACAGCGCCATATTGCCCAGCGGGTCATAGACTTGACTCCACACGATCGAAATCCTCCTCTGGTTTCGGGCGCCCGGGCGATCTGCGTGCCCTGGAACTCCCGCATGCGCTTTGCACCGGCGTGCGGTATCCGCCGCGCCGGCAAAGAACAAGGATTTTAAAAAAGGGCTTGCGTGCGGCCGCCGTACATCGCGTCATGATCGCGATGAGCCACATTCAGGGATCAGGGTTTGCCCGCAGGGCACGGCGGCGCACATGGGGCCCTTGCGGCACACCCGGCCAGAGTACTCTAAACGGCGCCCGTTGCAAAAGTATGCAAGCCTGCCGCGCCTCCGCATGACTGGCCCGGGCGACGATTCCGGCCCGCTGGCGCGGGCGCGGCCATGGCGCCATACTGGCAGGCAGCGCGCCGGCACACGCCGGCGCCATCAATCTCCCAGGCGAGGTTTCCCCATGACTGAATTCCTTCCGCCGTGGCCGCTGCTGACGGCCTTCGTGCTGGCCAGCCTGGCGCTGGCGATCACGCCGGGCCCGGCCGTGGTCTATATCGTCACGCGCACGCTGGCGCAGGGCCGGCAGGCCGGGCTGGCCTCGATCGGCGCGGTGGCGCTGGGCAACCTGGGCAATGCCATCGGCGCCTCGCTGGGGCTGGCGGTGCTGTTCTCGGTCTCGGCGCTGGCGTTCACGGTGGTCAAGTACGCCGGCGCGGCCTACCTGATCTGGCTGGGCCTGCGCGCGTTGCGCGGCGCCGGCACCAGCGCCGCTGGCGACGCCCCGGCGGTGTCGCCGCGCAGCCTGCGCCAGGTGGTGCGCGATGGCTTCGTGGTGGCCTTGCTCAACCCCAAGACCGCGATCTTCTTTGCGGCCTTCCTGCCGCAGTTCATGAACCCGGCGGGCTCGGCGCTGGCGCAGAGCCTGGCGCTGGGCGTGGCCTTCGTGCTGATCGCGGCGACCACGGATGCCTGCTACGTGATGGCCGCCGCCGCGGTGATGCCGGCGCTGCGCCGCGCCGGCCGGGCGCGCGCACTGGGCCGCTACCTGACCGGCGCGGCCTTTATCGGGCTGGGGGTATTCACGGCGGCGTCGGGCTCGCGCGCGCCGAAGTAGCAGGGCGGGTAAAGAAACTGCCGCGGCTCAGCGCAGCGGCAGTTCCAGGATGCCGCCCGCGGCGGGGCGGGCGCGCATGGCGTTGAGCCAGCGCTCCAGCTCGGGGCGCGGCTGGTGCTGGCGCGGCAGTCCCATCCAGCGGTGCGCGGCGCAGGCCAGCGAGATGTCGGCCATGGTGAAGCGGTCGCCGCCGATGAACTCGCGCCCGGCCAGGGCCTGGTCGAGCAGCGCAGCCAGCGGCTCGGTGCGCTCGCACGAGGCCTCGATGGCGGCCGGGTCGCGCTCGGCTTCGGGCTTGCGCACCAGGTTCAGGAACGCGGTCACCATGGCCGGGCTGAAGGCGGTGGTCTGCCAGTCCATCCAGCGGTCGGCCGAGGCGCGCGCCTTCACGTCCTCGGGCCACAGCGTGCCTTCGCCGTAGCGTGCGCACAGGTAGCGCACGATCGCATTGGACTCCCACAGCACGAAGGGCTCGCCGCCCACGTCCGTGCCGCGGAAATCCTCGATCACGGGGATCTGGCGGTTGGGGTTCAGGCGCACGTAGGCCTCGGTGTCGAGGTCGCCCTTGGTCACGCCGATATCGACGCGCTCGTGGTCGAGGTGCAGCTCGCGCGCGCACCAGACCACCTTCTGCACGTTGATGGAGGAAAGTCGGCCCCAGATACGCAACATGTCGTCTCCCAAGTCAGGTGCGCCGGTTTGCCCGTGGCTTCAGGCGGCGCGCGGCTGCCGCGCTGCGGCAATGGCTTCGCGGAACAGTTCGCCGAGGATGGCTACGCCCTGCTCGATGCGCTCCGCCGGCACCGTGACGAAGGCCAGGCGCAGCGCGTTGCGCTTCGGGTTGTTGGCGTAGAACGGCGCGCCCGGCACGTAGGCGACGTTGCGCCTGACCGCTTCCTCGAGGATCACCATGCTGTCCAGCCCCTCGGGCAGTTCCATCCAGATGAACATGCCGCCTTCAGGCGTGTTCCAGCTGACGCCCTCGGGCATGTGGCGCGCGAGCGCATCGAGCATGGTCTGGCACTGCTTGCCGTAGAGCTCGCGGATGGTCGGGATGTGCGTGTCGAGCAGGCCGTCGCGCACGGTCTCGTAGGCCACGCGCTGCGTGAACGTAGGCGTGTGCAGGTCCGAGGCCTGCTTGGCCTGGCACAGCTTGAAATGCAGCTCGGGCGGGGCGATCACGTAGCCCAGGCGCATGCCGGGGGCCAGCACCTTCGAGAACGAGCCCATGTAGATCACGCCGTCGGGGTTCATCGACAGCAGGCTCGGCAGCTGGTCGCCGGTGTAGCTGAGCGCGCCGTAGGGATCGTCCTCGACCAGCAGCACGCCCAGTTCCTGCGCGCGCGCCACCAGCGCCTGCCGGCGCTCCAGCGGCAGGCGGCGCCCGGTCGGGTTCTGGAAGTTGGGCAGGGCGTACAGGAAGCGTGCGCCGGCGGTCAGCTCGGGCGTCAGCGCCTCGGGCAGCAGGCCCTTGTCGTCGCTGGGGATCGAGACGAATTCCGGCTCGAACAGCGAGAACGCCTGCAGCGCGCCGAGGTAGCTGGGGGTTTCCACCAGCACCTTGCTGCCCGGGTCGATCATCACCTTGGCGATCAGGTCCAGCGCCTGCTGCGAGCCGGTAGTGATCAGCACGCGCTCGACCGACACGTCATGGCGGCGGGCGACGAACTCGCGCAGCGGCAGGTAGCCTTCGGTCGCGGCGTATTGCAGCGCCGCCTGCGGGTTGTCGGCGAACACGCGGGCCGTCGCGGCTTCCATCGCCGCTACCGGGAACGACGCCGGCGACGGCAGGCCGCCGGCGAACGAAATGACTTCCGGGCGCTCGGTGACCTTCAGGATTTCGCGGATGGCCGAGCTGGTGAGTTGCTGCGCCCGGCGGGAAATGGCCCATTTCATGATGTGTCTCTAGTCTGCGGTGATTCTTGGGAGAGCGGCCCGGCAACGGCCTGCCGCTCGGTCAACGATAAAGCTTCAGCCCTGCACTTCGGCGATCAGTTCGATCTCGACGCACGCGCCCAGCGGCACCTGCGCCACGCCGAACGCGCTGCGCGCGTGCTTGCCCTTGTCGCCGAAGACCTCGGCCAGCAGCTCGGACGCGCCGTTGGTGACCAGGTGCTGCTCGGTGAAGTCGGTGGTCGAATTGACCAGGCTCATCACCTTGACGATGCGGCTGACGCGGTTCAGGTCGCCGACATGCGCATGCAGCGTCGCCAGCAGGTCGACGGCGACGGCGCGGGCGGCGGCCTTGCCGGTTTCGGTGTCGATGTCCTGGCCCAGCTTGCCGGTCCAGACCTTGCCGTCCTTGCGCGCGATATGGCCGGACAGGAACACGGTGTTGCCGGTCTGCGCGGCCATCACGTAGGCGGCGGCGGGGGCGCTGACGGCCGGCAGTTCGATGCCGAGGCGGGCAAGGGTATCGTAGACCGAGGTTTGGGACATGTAGGCTCCAGTCAGTGAATGCGTCCGGGAAGGATCGGTGAGGGTTCCGGGGCAGGTGCGGATTGCTGCACGGCGGCGCGGCGGCCCAGGGCCACGACGGCAATCACCGCCACCGCGAAGGCGATGGTGGCAGCGTCGAGCGGCTCGGACAGGATCAGCGCGCCGCCCGCCAGCGTCAGGAACGGCTGCAGCAATTGTATCTGGCCGACGCGCGCCACGCCGCCTTTTGCCAGGCCGGCGTACCAGAAAAGGAAGCCGACGAACATCGAGAACACCGAAACATAGGCCATGCCGCCCCAGGCCCGCGGCGACGCCGCGGCGATCGCCGGCAGATCGCGCAGCGTCAGCCAGGCCACCGCAGGCACCAGCACCGGCAGCGATACCACCAGCGCCCAGCTGATGGTTTCGAGCCCACCGAGCTCGCGCGACAGCTTGCCGCCCTCGGCATAGCCGAGCGCGCCCAGCAGCACCGCGCCGAACAGGAACCAGTCGGCATGCTGCAGGCCGCCCGCCCCCTGCCAGACGGCAAAGCCGACCACCAGCGCGCTGCCGGCCAGCGCCGACAGCCAGAATGCCGGCGACGGCCGCTCGCGCCCGAACCACGCGGCGAACACCGCGGTCGCCAGCGGCAGCAGTCCGATCACGATGGCGCCGTGGCTGGCCGGCACCTCGCGCATGGCCAGCGAAGAAAACAGCGGAAAACCCGCCACCACGCCCAGCGCGGTCAC
>JABFVP010000266.1 GCA_013362725.1 Cupriavidus sp. | reverse complement strand
GGCGTCAGAACGGAATATCGTCGTCCATATCCTCGAAGCCATTCGACGCCGGCTGCTGCGGACGGCGTGCCGCGCCGCCCTGCTGGCCGCCGCCGCCCTGGGCACCGCGACCGCCGCCATAGCCGCCGCCCGACGACTCGCGCTGATAACCGCCACCACCGCCACCACCGTAGCCGCCTTCGTCACCGCCACCACCGCCGCCGCCCTGGCGCGAACCCAGCATCTGCATCTGGTCGGCAACGATTTCGGTGGAGTACTTGTCCTGGCCAGACTGGTCCTGCCACTTGCGGGTGCGGATGCGGCCTTCGATATAGACCGACGAGCCCTTGCGCAGGTACTGGGCGGCGATCTCGGCCAGCTTGCCGAACATCGCCACGCGGTGCCATTCGGTGGCTTCCTTCATCTCGCCGGACTGCTTGTCCTTGTAGCGGTCCGTAGTGGCAAGGCGCAGGTTGGTGACGGCGTCGCCGCTGGGCATGTAGCGCGTTTCGGGGTCTGCGCCGAGGTTGCCGACGAGAATGACTTTGTTGACCGATGCCATGTGAATGTTCTCCAAAAGCCACGCGCGGTGTTGAAAAGCGTGGCAATACGATGACGGTGAAAGCGGGTGGTAGTTTGACGCCGTAGTTTGACTCGATACGCCGGCGACGTAAACGAACATCGCGCCCCCGCCAGAATGCCGGGTGGCGCGATGATGCTAGGCCTCTTTCCGGCCCGAATGCTTTACGAAATGATGCGAAACCAGGCGCCGGCTCAGGCCGCGGTCGCCGGTGCGGCTTGCTGCCCGCGCGCCGGCGGCGCCTTCATGCTCCAGGCGATTATAAGCCACAGCAGCAGCACCGCCGCGCAGCCGACGAACACGGCACTGCGGCCCTCGTGCTTGAGCAGCCAGCCGCCCGCGGCACCGCCCAGGAACAGGCCCAGCGCCTGGGTGGTGTTGTAGACGCCGAGCGCCGCGCCGCGCGCGGCCGCGGCGTAGCGCGACACCAGCGAAGGCTGCATCGCCTCCAGCACGTTGAAGGCGACGAAGAACAGCAGCAAGACCCCGACGATCGCCCACAGCCCGTGCACCGCGGCAAACAGCAGCTGCACGGCGGTCATCAAGGCAACCGCGCCCAGCAACACCGGGCGCACGCGGCCGTAGCGCTCGGCCGCCATCATCGGCCCCAGCATCAGCACGAACGACACCAGCACCACCGGCAGGTACACCTTCCAGTGCTGGTCCAGCGGCATGCCGGCATCGGCCAGCATCGCCGGCACCACCATGAACATCGCCACCTGCGACGCATGCAGCGCCAGCACGCCGATGTTGAGCCGCGCCAGGTCGCCGTTGAGCAGCACCTTGCGCAACGGCAGCCGCACCGGGTGCGGCGGCGGCGGGGTCGGCACCAGGAACACGGTCACGCCGATGGCGACCAGGCCCAGCACCGACATCAGCCCGAAGATGCCTGACATGCCGATGCTGTGCAGCAGCGGCGAGGCAATCACCAGCGACAGCGCGAAGGTCAGCCCGATGCTGCCGCCCACCATCGCCATGGCCTTGGTGCGATGGCGCTCGCGTGTCAGATCGGCGATGCAGGCGGTGATGGCTGCGGAGATCGCGCCCATGCCCTGCAGCGCGCGCCCGGCGATGATGCCGGACAGCGTGTCGGAAAACGCCGCTACGAGGCCGCCGGCGATGAATAGCAGCAGGCCGCCCACCATCACCGGCTTGCGTCCGATGCGGTCGGACAGCCAGCCCAGCGGGATGTGCAGGAACGCCTGCATCAGGCCGTAGATGCCCATGGCCAGGCCGACGCGCTGGGCGTCCTGCCCATCGGGCAGCGCCCGGGCGTACTCGGCAAAGACCGGCAGGATCAGGAACAGGCCCAGCATGCGCAGCGCAAAGATGCTCGCCAGCGACACCGCGGCGCGCAGTTCGGCGCGCGTCATGCGTTCGCGCGCGGGGGCCTGGGATGCGTCGGCGGCACCCGTTTCCGGGGAAGTTTCCGGGGAAGAAGACTGGATCGACGGCATTGCGATCGTGGGATCGTGTGGATTCGGGGTCGGGCTGGTTGCCGACAGGCGGCAATGGTCGGGTCCGCTGGTGGCCGGACAACCCCGGAAACCGAAGTTGGGTATATTAACAGGTTTGCTCCTCGCGCTTCCCGGGTCACCTGGCCATGCCGGCTGGCCCCGAGAGGTGCGCCCAGGCGCGCATTCCGGCCGGGGCGGCCCGCCTGGCGACGACTTTTCGGCATATGGAAGAAATCAAGATCCGTGGGGCGCGTACCCACAACCTGAAGAACATCAATCTCGACCTGCCGCGCAACCGGCTGATCGTGATCACGGGCCTGTCCGGTTCGGGCAAGTCCTCGCTGGCCTTCGACACGCTCTTTGCCGAGGGCCAGCGCCGCTACGTGGAATCGCTGTCCGCCTACGCGCGCCAGTTCCTGCAGCTGATGGAGAAGCCCGATGTCGACCTGATCGAAGGCCTGTCGCCGGCGATCTCGATCGAGCAGAAGGCCACCAGTCACAACCCGCGCTCGACCGTCGGCACCGTCACCGAGATCCACGACTACCTGCGCCTGCTGTACGCGCGCGCCGGCACCCCCTACTGCCCCGACCACAACCTGCCGCTGCAGGCGCAGAGCGTGTCGCAGATGGTCGACGCGGCGCTGGCGCTGCCGGAAGACACCAAGCTGATGATCCTGGCGCCGGTGGTGGTCGACCGCAAGGGGGAACACTCGGACCTGTTCGACAGCATGCAGGCGCAGGGCTTCGTGCGCTTTCGCATCCGCTCGGGCGGCGGCACCGCGCATGAGGCCGAGGCCAAAGTCTATGAGGTCGACCAGCTGCCCAAGCTGAAGAAGACCGAGAAGCACAGCATCGACGTGGTGGTCGACCGCGTCAAGGTGCGCGCCGACATCAAGCAGCGCCTGGCCGAATCGTTCGAGACCGCGCTGCGCCTGGCCGACGGCCGCGCGCTGGCGCTGGAGATGGACAGCGGCAAGGAGCACACCTTCAGCTCGCGCTTTGCCT
The DNA here is from genome assembly GCA_013362725.1 of Cupriavidus sp. Classification (GTDB taxonomy): domain Bacteria; phylum Pseudomonadota; class Gammaproteobacteria; order Burkholderiales; family Burkholderiaceae; genus Cupriavidus. Next base: position 4,811 of record JABFVP010000266.1, on the reverse strand, counting down.
GCCCGATCTGCTCGTACTCGCTGCAGGAACTTGAGCCGCGGCTGTTCTCGTTCAACAACCCGATGGGCGCGTGCCCGAGCTGCGACGGGCTGGGGCAGATCACGTTCTTCGACCCGAAGCGCGTGGTGGCCTTCCCCAACCTGTCGCTGGCGTCGGGCGCGATCAAGGGCTGGGACCGCCGCAACCAGTTCTACTTCCAGATGCTGCAAAGCCTGGCGGCGTACTACGACTTCGACACCGACACCGCGTTCGAGGAGCTTCCCGAAAAGGTGCAGCAAGTGGTGCTGCACGGCTCGGGCGAGCAGGAAATCCCGTTCACCTATATCAACGAACGCGGCCGCACCACGGTGCGCGAGCATGTGTTCGAAGGCATCATCCCCAACCTGGAACGCCGCTACCGCGAGACGGATTCGGTCGCGGTGCGCGAGGAACTGGCCAAGTACCAGAACAACCAGCCCTGCCCGGCCTGCCACGGCACCCGCCTGCGCACCGAGGCGCGCCACGTCAAGCTCGGCGACGGCGAACAGGCGCGCGCGATCTTCGAGATCAACGGCTGGCCGCTGCGCGATGCGCTGACCTACTTCCTGACGCTGGACATGCACGGCGCCAAGCGCGAGATCGCCGACAAGATCGTCAAGGAAATCACCGCGCGGCTGAACTTCCTCAACAACGTGGGGCTGGACTACCTGTCGCTGGAGCGCAGCGCCGATACGCTGTCGGGCGGCGAGGCCCAGCGCATCCGGCTGGCATCGCAGATCGGCTCCGGCCTGACCGGCGTGATGTACGTGCTGGACGAGCCCTCGATCGGCCTGCACCAGCGCGACAACGACCGCCTGATCGGCACGCTCAAGCACCTGCGCGACATCGGCAATTCGGTGCTGGTGGTCGAGCATGACGAGGACATGATCCGCGCCTGCGACTACGTGGTCGATATCGGCCCGGGCGCCGGCGTGCACGGCGGCATGATCGTGGCCGAGGGCACGCCGCGGCAGATCGAGGCGTCGCCGGCTTCGCTGACCGGACAGTACCTGTCCGGCCAGCGCCGCATCGAAGTGCCGAAGCAGCGCACCGCGCCCGACGACGAGCGACTGCTGCGCATCGTCAACGCCAGCGGCAACAACCTGCGCAATGTCACCGCCGAAGTGCCGGTGGGCCTGCTGACCTGCATCACCGGCGTATCCGGCTCGGGCAAGTCGACGCTGATCAACGACACGCTCTACCACGCGGTGGCGCGCCATCTGTACGGCTCGACGCCGGAGCCCGCGCAGCACGACCGCATCGAGGGGCTGGAGCATTTCGACAAGGTCATCAACGTCGACCAGAGCCCGATCGGCCGCACCCCGCGCTCCAACCCGGCCACCTACACCGGCCTGTTCACGCCGATCCGTGAACTCTTCGCCGGCGTGCCCTCGGCCAAGGAACGCGGCTACGACCCGGGCCGCTTCTCGTTCAACGTCAAGGGCGGGCGCTGCGAATCGTGCCAGGGCGACGGCGTGCTCAAGGTCGAGATGCACTTCCTGCCCGACGTGTACGTGCCCTGCGACGTCTGCCACGGCAAGCGCTACAACCGCGAAACGCTGGAGGTGCTGTACAAGGGCAAGAACATCTCCGAGGTGCTCGACCTTACCGTCGAGCAGGCGCACGAGTTCTTCAGCGCGGTGCCGGTGGTGCGGCGCAAGCTGCAGACGCTGCTGGACGTGGGCCTGGGCTATATCCGGCTGGGGCAATCGGCAACCACGCTGTCCGGCGGCGAGGCGCAACGGGTCAAGCTGTCGCTGGAGCTGTCCAAGCGCGATACCGGGCGCACGCTCTACATCCTGGACGAGCCCACCACCGGCCTGCACTTCCACGATATCGAACTGCTGCTCAGGGTCATCCACAAGCTGCGCGACCAGGGCAATACCGTCGTCATCATCGAGCACAACCTCGACGTCATCAAGACCGCCGACTGGCTGATCGACATGGGGCCCGAAGGCGGCGCCGGCGGCGGCCAGGTAATCGCGCGCGGCACGCCGGAGGCGGTGGCGAAGAGCAAGGCGAGTTTTACGGGGAAGTATCTGAAGCCGTTGCTGGGACGGTGAGCGTCGAGCCGGCGGAAGCTATCCCGCTTACCCAAGCCGTTACAGTCGGCTGAGGTTTATCAAGATGAGGTGAGATAGCCGTCTTCGCCGCCGCTTTCTTCTCCTACTGTGAAGGGACGGGCGTGATGAATCACATCACGCCTTCCTTTTCCACCACGAAGAGGAGACTCCTGATGCGGTTTCGAACGCTGAACTTGGTCACGGCTGCTGCGCTGGTGTCAATTGCAGGCATGAGCTCCGGCCGTGCACAGAATGCGCCCGACAATGCGATCCACAATGCCGATGGCTCACGAACCATCTTGCGATCGCAACAACTGCCCGAGGCCAATGAGCGCCACGCGCGGTGGTGCCAGATGCATGGTGGGGTAGACATGACAAACGAAGGCGATGTGACGCTCGGCCCAAAGACATTCGACGGGGTCGTCTGTAGTTCTATCGATCCTTCCAAACCGGGCTTCTCTGGCGCGTACATACTAAAGGATCAGAGCCTGCGCATCATCTCTCCCGACGCCGAGATGGAGAAGGCCGCCTTGCATTCGATACCGCAAGACCTACCATGAACGGCAAGGACGGCCGCGATGGCCGCCCCTGCCAACATCCGGAGGCCCGCCATGGAACTCCTGTCGGTACCGGTCACCAAGCCGGAAGCCACCAACTTCATCTTCGGCCAGTCGCACTTCATCAAGACCGTGGAAGACCTGCACGAGGCGCTGGTAAGCACGGTGCCCGGCATCCGCTTCGGGCTGGCCTTCTGCGAGGCCTCGGGCAAGCGGCTGGTGCGCTGGTCGGGCACCGACGAGCCCCTGATCGACATGGCCTGCGAAAACGCGCGCGCCATCGGCGCGGGGCACAGTTTCCTGATCTTCCTGGGCGACGGCTTCTTCCCGGTGAACGTGCTGGGCGCGGTGCGCGCCGTGCCGGAGGTCTGCCGGATCTACTGCGCGACCGCGAATCCGACGCAGGTCATCATCGCGCAGACCGATGCTGGGCGCGGCGTGATGGGGGTGATCGACGGCGCCTCGCCGCTGGGGATCGAGACCGAGGCCGATGTGGCGGAACGCAAGGCGCTGCTGCGCAAGTTTGGGTACAAGCTTTGAAAACACCGCGAAGGCGCAAAAGAGGAGCGCGGTTTTGGGTGCGCCAAAGCCGCCCGAGCTAGCCCAAGCAAGGTGTTCTCCCTCTCCCCTCATGGGGAGAGGGCCGGGGTGAGGGGTGGTTTAGCGAGGAACCAGACCGATCGAAGCCTTCGGTTTTAACCCACGGGCGTCAGCCTTTGACGCTCCCGCCCTCACCCCCGCCCCTCTCCCGCGAGCGGGAGAGGGGAGAAAACCAGCGGGATTTTACGTCTGGCAGCTCAATGCTGCGCAGCCCGCACCGTCGTCGAGACCGCCGGCACGTCATCTTCCTTCCGCCGGCTGCGATTCAGCACCCCAGCCTGCTCCAGCACCGGATAGGCCGTCGCACAGAACAGTGAATTCAGCCGCTTCAGCTCGCTGATCACGTCCAGGTGCAGCGAGCTGGTCTCGATGCTCTCCGCGGTCTGCACCGCCACGCGCTGCAAATGGGTGCGCGCGTACTTGCGCTCCAGTTCGCGGAAGTTGGCCTTCTCCGCCATCAGCGCCTGCGCGCTCTTGAGGTCGCCATTGAGAAATACCGACAGCCCCAGCCGCAGGTTGGCGACCAGGCGCGCGTGCATTTCCGCAATTTCCTGCATGCCGGCCTCGGAGAACATCAGGTTGTGGGCGATCTTCTTGTCCTTGGTATCGAGCAGGATGCGCTCGATGATATCGCCGGCGTGTTCGAGATTGATGGTGAGCGAGATGATCTCGGTCCAGCGCTGGCCGTCGCGCTCGTCCAGTGCTTCCAGGCTGATGCGGGTCAGGTAAAGCTTGATCGCGGTGTAGAGGTCGTCGACCTCGTTGTCGATGCGGCAGGTGGCGGTGGCCAGCTTGGCGTCATTGGTGCGCAGCACGCGCAGCATGTTGTCGAGCATCTGCTCGATGCGGTCGCCGATGCGCAGCACCTCGCGCGCCGCGTTGGACAGCGCAAGCGCGGGCGTCGACAGCGCGGCGGTATCGAGATGGCGCGGCGTGACCTGGCTGTCGCCGGTATTGCGCCCGGGCAGCACCTTTTCGCACAGGCGCGCCAGCGGCGCGGTGGCGCCGAGCAGCAGCACCGCCAGCGCGACATTGAACAGCAGGTGGAAATTGACGATCAGCCGTTGCGGCTCCTGGTCGACCAGCGCCAGCAGTTCCTCGGCCTGCCCCAGCAGCGGCAGCGCGATCAGGCAGCCCAGCAGGCGCGACAGCAGGTTGCCCAGCGTCACGCGCTTGCCCGGCTGGTTGTTGCCCGAGGTGGTCAGCAGCGCCGACACGCCCGAGCCCAGGTTGGCACCCAGCACCAGCGCAAGCGCCACGTGGATCGACACCACCCCGGCGGAGGCCAGCGCACCGCAGAACAGCACCACGGCCAGGCTCGAATAGCACAGGATGGTCAGGAACGCACCGACCAGCATGTCGAGGCCCGAATCGCCGGTCAGCGAGGCAAACAGCACCTTGACGCCGGCGGCCTGCACCACCGGCCGGGTCGCGATCGAGATCAGTTCCAGCGCCAGCGTGATCAGGCCCAGGCCGATCAGCACGCGGCCGACGTGGCCGGGCTTGCTGCCCTTCCAGGTCAGGTGGTCACACTCACGACCTCAGTCTCACAGGGTGACCGGGCTGGCCCGAT
>JABFVP010000075.1 GCA_013362725.1 Cupriavidus sp. | reverse complement strand
TTGAGAAAGTTGCGACGTCCGTAGGTCATGCTGTGGTCTCCAGTCGAGAGCGCGCGCCGGCGCGGCACGATGCACGTGCAGGGCCGGCGCGGTCGGTGCTTTGGTATCGGGTTTTATGCGGCGGTTTTCAGTCCAGCGCGATCTTGCCCTTCTCGATCACGGTCTTCCAGCGCTGCAGCTCCTGCGCCTCGAACTGGTTGAATTGCTCGGGGGTGTTGGCCACCACCTCGAAGCCGTTCTCGGACAACTTCTGGCGCATCTTCGGATCGTTCAGCGACGACACCAGCGCGCCGTGCAGGCGGCTCTTGATCTGCGGCGGCAGGCCGCGCGGCGCGGCCACGCCCTGCCACGAGTACACCTCGACATCCTTGATGCCAGCCTCGGCCATGGTGGGCACATTGGGCAGCACCGGCGAGCGCTTGTCGGAAGTCACCGCCATCGCCTTGAGCTTGCCGGCACGGATGTGCTGCAGCACCGCGTTGACGTTCTGGAACGACACGTCCACCTGCCCGGCCAGCAGGTCCGAGATGGCCGGGCCGCCGCCCTTGTACGGCACGTGCAGGCCGTCGGTGGCGCTCTTCTGCCAGAACAGCGCCGCGGTCAGGTGGTCGGACGAGCCGGCGCCGGACGAGGCAAAGCTGACCTTGCCCGGGTTCTTCTTCATGTACGCCACCAGTTCCGCCAGCGTGTTGGCCGGGAACTGCGGGTTGGCCACCAGCACGTTGGGCGCGCGCACCGCAACGGTCAGCAGGTCGAAGTCCTTGGCCGGATCATAGGCCAGGTTCTTCTGCAGGAACGGATTGACCGCATAGACGCCGATCGACGCCACCATCATGGTGTAGCCGTCGGCCGGCGCGCGCTTGACGTAGGTGGCACCGATGGCGCCGGTCGCGCCGGGGCGGTTGTCGATCACGAACGGCTGGCCCAGCTTCTCGTTGAGCGGCACCGTCAGCATGCGCGCGATGGCGTCGCTGGAGCCGCCCGGCGGGAACGGCACCACCACCGATACCGGACGTTGCGGCCAGTCCTGCGCCGCCGCGCCGGCCGGGCTGATGAAGGTCAGCGCCGCGACCGCGGCGACCGAGCCGAGCGCAAAGGCGCGCAGCCAGTGAGGCAGGCGCGGCGCGCCCTGGCGTTGGAAGGTGGTCATGGTTGTCTCCTGCAATGTTTTGATGAGAAAGGCCTGCCGCCCTGGGATAAATGACGGACAACGGCCGTTGGCGTCGCCGCCGGTGGCGCGTCAGCGCACCATGCACGGCGCCTTGTTGTTGAACTTCCACCCGGGGATCAGGAACTGCATCGCCGCGGCATCGTCGCGCGCGCCCAGGCCCTTGCGCTGGTACAGCTCGTGCGCGCGCGCCAGCGCATCCGGATCGAGTTCGACGCCCAGCCCCGGGGTCTTGGGCACCTGCACCAGCCCGCCTTCGATCTTCAGCGGGTTGCGGGTCAGGTGTTCGCCGTCCTGCCAGATCCAGTGCGTGTCGATCGCGGTGACGCGTCCCGGCGCGGCCGCCGCCACGTGCGTGAACATCGCCAGCGAGATATCGAAGTGATTGTTCGAGTGCGAGCCCCAGGTCAGGCCCCACTCGGCACACATCTGGGCGACGCGTACCGAGCCTTGCATGGTCCAGAAGTGCGGGTCGGCCAGCGGGATGTCGACCGACTGCAGCCTCACCGCATGGCCCAACTGGCGCCAGTCGGTGGCGATCATGTTGGTGGCGGTGGGCAGGCCGGTTGCGGTGCGGAATTCGGCCATGATCTCGCGGCCCGAGTAGCCGTCCTCCGCGCCGCACGGGTCTTCGGCATAGGCCAGCACGCCGCGCTTGTCGCGGCACAGGCGCACGGCTTCCGCCAGCGACCAGGCGCCGTTGGGATCGAGCGTGATGCGCGCCCTGGGGAAGCGCTCGGCCAGCGCCAGGATCGCTTCCATTTCTTCGTCGCCGCGCAGCACGCCGCCCTTGAGCTTGAAATCATTGAAGCCGTAGCGCTCATACGCCGCTTCGGCAAGGCGCACCACGGCCTCGGGCGTCATCGCCACTTCATTGCGCCGGCGGAACCACGCGTTGTCCGCGTCCGGCTCGGTGCGGTAGTCCAGCGTGGTGCGCTGGCGCTCGCCGATATAGAACAGGTAGCCCAGCATCTCCACGGCGTCGCGCTGCTGGCCTTCGCCCAGCAGCGCGGCCACCGGCACTTCCAGGTGCTGGCCGAGCAGGTCGAGCAGCGCCGCCTCCAGCGCCGTGACGGCGTGGATGGTGATGCGCAGGTCGAAGGTCTGCAGGCCGCGGCCGCCGGCGTCGCGGCCGGCAAAGGCCGCGCGCACGCGGTTCAGCACGGCCTGATACTGGCCGATGGGCTGTCCCACCAGCAGCGGGCGCGCGTCTTCCAGCGTCTGGCGGATGCCTTCGCCGCCCGGCACTTCGCCGACGCCGGTATGGCCGGCACTGTCGCGCACGAGCACGATATTGCGCGTGAAGTACGGGCCATGGGCGCCGGACAGGTTCATCAGCATGCTGTCATGCCCGGCAACGGGCACCACGGTCAGTTCGGTCACGACCGGCGTATGGGCGGGCGCCATCGGGGCGGCAGTAGAGGTCATCTCGGGACTGTCTCCGGCGTGGCCACGGGCGTAGGATTCTTCACCCCGGCCTTTCGGTTGCGTATGTTATCTGTCATCGTATGACTGATAACCCAGTATAATGAGGCTGTCTCGGGCCGGTCAAGTCCGGGAAAGCCCGCCGTATCCCCGTATTCGTAGGTAGCTGCCATGCCAAACGCCCAGCCTCTCGCGCCGACCCCGAGTTCCGCCCCCACCCCGTTGCGCCGCCGCGGCCGCACGCTTGCCGAGGAAGTCGTACAAGCCCTTGGCGAACAGATCCGCCAGGGCCAGCTCAAACCCGGCGACAAGCTGCCCACCGAGTCCGAGATCATGGCCACCATGGGCGTGAGCCGCACCGTGGTGCGCGAAGCGCTGTCGCGGCTGCAGGCCAGCGGCCTGGTGGAGACCCGCCACGGCATTGGCACCTTCGTGCTGGAACGCCCGGCCGAGGCGCCGTCGCCGTTCCGGATCGGGCCGGATGCGCTGGGTACCGCGATGGATGTGATGGCGATGCTGGAATTCCGCGTCAGCGTGGAAGCCGAGGCGGCCGGGCTGGCGGCCGCGCGCCGCACCGAGGCGCAGCTGGCGGCGATGCGCCAGGCGCTGGACGAACTCAAGCATGGCGCCGGCGCGGGCAATGACGCGGTGGAAAGCGACTTCGCGTTCCACCTGGCCATCGCACGCGCCACCGGCAACCGCTATTTCACCGACATCATGGGCCACCTGGGGACCATGGTGATCCCGCGCAGCCGGCTGCAGGTCAACACCCCCGAGCGCGTGCAGTACCTGGAGCGGGTCAGCATCGAGCACGAGAACATCTACGACGCGATCGAGCGCCGCGACCCCGACGCCGCCAAGGCCGCCATGCGCATGCACCTGACCAACAGCCGCGAGCGGCTGCGCAAGGCGTCCGGTTCGGCCGGCCCGCAAGGCTGAGGCGGGACGCGCATGCGCGGGGCATGCGCCGGCAAGTCATACGATGTCTAATGAATAGTGACGCCGGCGCCGCGCTAGGGCGTCAGCCGGCAGCGGCGCGCGAAGTCGACCAGTTCGACCAGCGACGACACCTGCAGCTTGTTCATGATGCGGGCCTTGTAGCTGCTGACGGTCTTGTTGCTGATAAAGAGGCTCTCGCTGATGGCCTTGTACGACATGCCGCGCGCCAGCATCTGCAGCACCACCAGTTCCTTGTCGGACAGCCGCCGCAGCATCTCGTCATCGGCCGACATCGACTGGCGCGGCGCGCCGCTGCGGCCCAGCACCGGAAACACGGTATAGCCGGCCAGCACCGCTTCCACCGCGCGCAGGATCTCCTTGATGTCCTGGGTCTTGCTGACGAAGCCCTGCGCGCCCGCCTGCCACGAGCGGCTGACGAACACGGCCGGGTCCAGCGCCGTCACCACCAGGATGCGCACCTGCGGATGGATCGCGCGCACGCGCGGCGCCACGTCGAGCCCGCTCGAGCGCGGGATGTCCAGGTCCAGCAGCACCAGGTCCGGCATGCGTGCTCTCACCATCTCGATGGCGCATTGCCCGTTGTCCGCCTCGATCACCTCGTCGACGCCAAGCAGTTGCGACAGATGGTGCCGAAGCACCAGCCGCATCGCCGGATGGTCGTCAACGATCAGGATGGTTGTCATGCGCGGGGTCCAGGTTCTAGGCAGGCATCGGCGGCGGCAACATCCCGATGCTGGAACGGGCGGGCAGGAACGGCGCATGCCGGTGCGCGATGCCACGCCAGTATAGGGAGCCGCAGGCGCGCACAGGATGGGAGGAATCCGCTTCGGTTGCAGCGAAAATCCTAGGCCGGCCTCAGACGCGCGGGACTGTCCGCGGGCCGCGCCGAAGCGCGTGTCCCTGCACGCGGCAGGGGCTACGGGGAGCGGCCAGTGGTGCTACTCTATTCGGGCGTGTTTCATCCATGGAGAACACTGTGCCCCGCAAGACCCCCATCGAGCGCTACCGCAATATCGGCATCAGCGCGCATATCGACGCCGGCAAGACCACGACGACCGAGCGCATCCTGTTCTACACGGGCGTCAACCACAAGCTGGGCGAAGTGCACGATGGCGCGGCCACCATGGACTGGATGGAGCAGGAGCAGGAGCGCGGCATCACCATCACCTCGGCCGCCACCACCGCCTTCTGGAAAGGCATGGCCGGCAATTATCCCGAGCACCGCATCAACATCATCGATACGCCGGGACACGTCGACTTCACCATCGAAGTCGAGCGCTCCATGCGCGTGCTGGACGGCGCCTGCATGGTCTACGACGCCGTCGGCGGCGTGCAGCCGCAATCCGAAACCGTCTGGCGCCAGGCCAACAAGTATGCGGTGCCGCGCATCGCGTTCGTCAACAAGATGGACCGCATCGGCGCGGACTTCTTCCGCGTGCAGGCGCAGATCGCCGAGCGCCTGCGCGGCCGTGCCGTGCCGATCCAGATTCCGCTGGGCGCCGAGGACCACTTCCAGGGCGTGGTCGACCTGGTCAAGATGAAGGCCATCGTCTGGGACGAGGCCAGCCAGGGCGTGCGCTTCGAGTACCAGGACATCCCCGCCGACCTGCTCGCCACCGCGCAGGAATGGCGCGACAAGATGGTCGAGGCCGCCGCCGAGGCCGACGAGGCGCTGCTGAACCAGTACCTGTCGGGCGAGCCGCTGAGCGAGGCGCAGATCAAGCAGGGCCTGCGCAAGCGCACCATCGCCAACGAGATCGTGCCGATGCTGTGCGGCAGCGCCTTCAAGAACAAGGGCGTGCAGAGCATGCTCGACGCGGTGATCGACTACCTGCCGTCGCCCGCCGACGTGCCCGCCATCCTCGGCCACACCGAGGACGACCGCGAGGCCGAGCGCCACCCCAGCGACGACGAGCCCTTCGCCGCGCTGGCCTTCAAGATCATGACCGACCCCTTTGTCGGCCAGCTGATCTTCTTCCGCGTGTATTCCGGCGTGGTCAACTCCGGCGACAGCGTCTACAACCCGCTCAAGGGCAAGCGCGAGCGCCTGGGCCGCATCCTGCAGATGCACGCCAATGTACGCCATGAGATCAAGGAGGTGCGGGCCGGCGACATCGCCGCGGCGGTGGGCCTGAAGGAAGCCACCACCGGCGACACGCTGTGCGACCCCGACAAGGTCATCATCCTGGAGCGCATGAGCTTCCCCGAGCCGGTGATCTCGCAGGCGGTGGAGCCCAAAACCAAGGCCGACCAGGAGAAGATGGGCATCGCGCTGAACCGGCTGGCGCAGGAAGACCCGTCGTTCCGCGTGACCAAGGACGAGGAGTCCGGGCAGACCATCATCTCGGGCATGGGCGAGCTGCACCTGGAAATCCTGGTCGACCGCATGCGGCGCGAATTCGGCGTCGAGGCCTCGGTCGGCAAGCCGCAAGTGGCGTACCGCGAGACCATCCGCCTGCCGGCGCGCGACGTAGAGGGCAAGTTCATCAAGCAGTCGGGCGGACGCGGCCAGTACGGCCACGTGGTGCTCAACCTCGAGCCGATGCCGCACGGCGGCGGCTACGAGTTCGTCGACGCGATCAAGGGCGGCGTGGTGCCGCGCGAGTTCATCCCCGCGGTCGACAAGGGCATCCGCGAGACCATGCAGTCGGGCGTGCTGGCCGGCTATCCGGTGGTGGACATCAAGGCCACGCTGGTGTTCGGCTCGTACCACGACGTCGACTCGAACGAAAACGCGTTCCGCATAGCCGGCTCGATGGCGTTCAAGGAAGGCATGCGCCGCGCCCGGCCCACGCTGCTCGAGCCGATGATGGCGGTCGAGGTGGAAACACCCGAGGAATTCACCGGCAACGTGATGGGCGACCTGTCGTCGCGCCGCGGCATGGTGCACGGCATGGAAGACATCGCCGGCGGCGGTGGCAAGATCGTGCGCGCCGAAGTGCCGCTGGCGACCATGTTCGGCTACTCCACCACGCTGCGCTCGCTGACGCAGGGACGCGCGACCTTCACCATGGAGTTCAAGCACTACGCCGAGGCGCCGGCCAATGTGGCGGAAGCGGTGATCTCGGCGAAGCGGGTGGGCTGACGATGGTTGGGGCGCGGACTTCGTTGACGCAGCGGCGCCCCACCCTGCCTCCCGCATGCCGCGCCGGTTACCGCTACGGGTAGCGCGGGGGCGGCGCGGACGCGTTGTTTTTGCAAGCCTCGGGAAATAATTACCTTCGCCGGGGTGCCAGCGGGTGCCCCCGCGCGGCGATCCACGTGGAAACCGCGCCCAAGCGGCGCAGGCATGGTCATTGCGCACGCCAAGCATTCCACCGTCTCGCGACAAGGAGCACAGCATGCAAACCCAACCTCCCAGCAGTCAAGGCGCAGCCATCGTCGGTTCCGGCGTGGGCGAAGGCCCGGGCCCGGAAGTGATGGCGGCTTCCAGCCTGGATGGCACCAAGGCGTATTCGTCCGACGGCGAGCACGTCGGCAAGATCTCCGAGATCATGCTGGACGTGCCGCACGGCCGCATTGCCTATGCGGTGCTGACCACCGGCGGCTTCCTCGGCATGGGCGACACGCTGCACGCCATCCCGTGGAACGCGCTGGTCATGGATACCGACGAAAAGTGCTTCCGGATCGCCGTGACGGCGGACCGGATCAAGTCCGCGCCGGGCTTCAACAAGGACAGCTGGCCGAGCATGGCCGACCCGCAGTGGGGCAAGTCGCTGCACGAATACTACGGGCGCGACCCGTACTGGGTCTCTCCGCCGCTGTAAGCCCGCAGTAAGCCGATCGCAGCACGCTGCGAACCAGGGCCGCGAGTGCGCCGCGACAGGCGCCTCGCGGCCCGCTTGCATTGCACGGCAAGGCTAGGCACAGTCTGCCAAGACGCGCGGGCCGGACGCCGGGGCCGGCGTGCCCGAGAGACGACCATGAGGACACCCGCCGCCAGCATGACGCCCCTGCCATCTCCACCGCCCCCGGCCGAAACCGCAACCGCCGGCGCCAGCGCAGCGCCCTTACCGCCCGGCGACATGCCCGGCTTTCTCGCCGGCGGCGGCGAGATGGGCACGCTGATGCGCGGCTTCGACTGGGACGCCACCCCGCTCGGGCCCCCGCAAGCCTGGCCGCACAGCCTTCGCACCGCGATCCGCATCATGCTGACCTCGCGCCAGCCGATCTGGATCGGCTGGGGCGACGCCCTGCACTTCTTCTACAACGACGCCTTTAAATCGATCAGTGGCGGCAAGCACCGCGTCGCGCTGGGTCAGCCCACCTCGGTAGTCTGG
>JABFVP010000020.1 GCA_013362725.1 Cupriavidus sp. | reverse complement strand
GGCACCACCACGTGCGTGTCCGCCTCGGGCGCACCGCAGCGGTCGAGGAAATACCAGGCAGCGGTGGCCGCCTGCTCGAGAAAATCAGGACCGGGGCGAAAGCTTAGCGACGTCATGGACCGTCATTGGGGCGTTGGCCGCAAGGATGCGGGAACGGCGCCGGTTGGAACAAATCGGGAAGCAATGAATGGCAACAATGGCGCAGCGCCGCCGGCCGGCGCTTCCGGCGGCGAAGGCAGCGCGGTACGGAAACAGCCCGCGCCGCTTCAGTCAGAACCGCCTTCCAGGCGGGCGCGGATTTCGCGCGCGGTTTCGAGCAGGCCTTCGTAGCCCGAGCGCGCATGCTCGGGCAGGTCGGGATCGCCCACCAGCGTGCCGAGCGTTTCGATGATGCTGTAGACCAGCCCGCGCGCGGCGCCGCTGGCAATGCTGTTGGTTTCCACGGCGCTGCTGAGATGGTCCAGCGCATCGCTCAGGTGGTCGACGTCCGGCGCCTGGCCGGGCTCGGACTGCGAAGGCTTGCGGGGATCGGTGTTCATGTCGATGACCTAGTCAGGGGGCGCAGGTGCATGGATGGTGCGCCGCGGGTCGCCCGGCGGGCGTCGTGCGGACCGCTTCTATTCTACGCGCACGCCGCACCCATCCGGCACCCCGGCGCACGCAAGTGCATTCCATGACACCCACCCCCGCCCGCGCGCCCATTGGGTAAATCTCTCGCCGCCATTGAAAATAAGCATTTCAATGAATTAAGCCTTTGCACCAGAATGACGGCATTGTTTGCGGACCCTTATGCCTCGTTGCCGCAGGTTTGCCGGATGTGCCGGCGGCCGGTCTTGAAAATCGGCAAACTGGTAACATATCGGCAGCACCGGGCGCGGTAGCGGCCTCCACCGTCTGGTTCAGGCGTAAAGAGGCGGTCCGACGGGTCCGCGCAATCTCGTGTAAGGTAACGGCTCGGCCGTCCAGCCTTCAACATAAACAGAGCGAAACCAGAGGTTTTCCGCCATGAGCGAACAAATCAAGTATGTGAGCGACGCCTCCTTCGACGCTGACGTCCTCCAGTCCGACAAGCCCGTCCTGCTCGATTTCTGGGCGGAATGGTGCGGCCCCTGCAAGATGATCGCGCCGATTCTGGACGAAGTCGCCAAGGACTACGGCGACAAGCTGCAGGTCGCCAAGATCAATGTCGATGAAAACCAGCAGGTGCCCGCCAAGTTCGGCATCCGCGGCATCCCGACGCTGATCCTGTTCAAGAACGGCGCGGTCGCGGCCCAGAAGGTCGGCGCGCTGTCCAAGTCGCAACTGACTGCCTTCCTCGACGGCAACCTGTAAGCTGCGCGCCGGGACCGACCCGCGGTCCCGGTTTCGTCACGATCCGACGTGCGTGCGCCACACCCTGGCGCGCCGGTCGGATTGTGCTAAGATGCCACCAACAACTCCCCGAGCGTTCGCTCATTTTCTCCCCCTTCCTTTACGTCTCGCCCGTCCGGGCCCATCTGTACCCCTCGTCTATGCACCTGACAGAACTCAAATCGCTTCACGTGTCTGCGCTTCTCGAAATGGCGGCTACGCTCGAGATCGACAACGCACAGCGGATGCGCAAACAAGAACTGATGTTTGCGATCCTGAAGAAGCGCGCCAAGATGGGCGAAACCATCTACGGAGACGGCACCCTGGAAGTTCTGCCTGACGGCTTCGGTTTCCTGCGCTCGCCCGAGACCTCCTACCTGGCCAGCACCGACGACATCTACATCAGCCCGTCGCAGATCCGCCGCTTCAACCTGCACACCGGCGATTCCATCGAGGGCGAGGTGCGCACGCCCAAGGACGGCGAACGCTATTTCGCGCTGGTAAAGGTGGACAAGGTCAACGGTCAGGCGCCCGAAGCGGTCAAGAACCGCATCATGTTCGAGAACCTGACGCCGCTGCATCCGAACCGGCCGCTCACGCTCGAACGCGACATCAAGGCCGAAGAAAACATCACCGGCCGCATCATCGACATGATTGCGCCGATCGGCCGCGGCCAGCGCGCGCTGCTGGTGGCGTCGCCCAAGTCGGGCAAGACCGTGATGCTGCAGCACATTGCGCACGCGATCGCCAACAATCATCCTGAAGCCGACCTGTTCGTGCTGCTGATCGACGAGCGTCCGGAAGAAGTGACCGAGATGCAGCGCTCGGTGCGCGGCGAAGTGGTCGCCTCCACCTTCGACGAACCTGCCATCCGCCACGTGCAGGTCGCCGAAATGGTGATCGAGAAAGCCAAGCGCCTGGTCGAGCTGAAGCGCGACGTAGTCATCCTGCTGGACTCCATCACCCGCCTGGCGCGCGCCTACAACACGGTGGTGCCGGCCTCGGGCAAGGTGCTGACCGGCGGTGTCGACGCCAACGCGCTGCAGCGCCCGAAGCGCTTCTTCGGCGCCGCGCGCAACCTGGAGGAAGGCGGCTCGCTGACCATCATCGCCACCGCGCTGATCGAAACCGGCAGCCGCATGGACGACGTGATCTACGAAGAGTTCAAGGGCACCGGCAACATGGAAGTGCACCTGGAACGCCGCCTCGCAGAAAAGCGCGTCTATCCGTCGATCAACCTGAACAAGTCCGGCACGCGCCGCGAGGAGCTGCTGATCAAGCCGGACATCCTGCAGAAGATCTGGGTGCTGCGCAAGTTCATCTCCGACATGGACGAAGTGCAGGCGATGGAATTCATCATGGACAAGATGAAGGCCACGAAGAACAACGCAGAGTTTTTCGATATGATGCGCCGAGGCGGCTGAGCCTCGCTGCGGCCGTGCCGCAACGCAGACAGGAAGGCGTGCCGCGGCACGCCTTTTTTGTTTTTTCGACGACGTCATGCTGGGCAAACTGACCACATTCCTGCGCTCGCGCTCGCGCGCCCGCAAGCTCGAGCACTACGCCATCCCCGACGCGCTGTGGGCGCGCACCGTGGCCACGCTGCCGTTCGTGCAGCGCTACGGCAGCGCAGACCTGGCGGCGCTGCGCGAGCTGGCCACGCTGTTCATCGCCGAGAAGGAATACTCCACCGCGCACGACCTGCCGCTGGACGACGACATGGTGGTCAGCGTCGCGGTGCAGGCCTGCGTGCCGATCCTGAAGCTGGGGTTGCCGTGGTACCGCGGCTGGCATGGCATCGTGCTCTACCCGGGCGAGTTCATCATCCGCCGGACCGTGCAGGACGAGATCGGCCTGGTCCACGGCGTGGTCGAGGAAGCCAGCGGCGAAGCGTGGGAGCACGGACCCGTGATCCTGTCCTGGCCCGACGTGCACAGCCCCGGCGCGGGCATCGACAGCGACCATGAACTGCCGGCGGACACCTACAACGTGGTCATCCACGAATTCGCCCACAAGCTCGACATGCTCGACGGCGAGCCCGACGGCGTGCCGGCATTCTCGCGCGTGCTGCATCCGGAGGTCGACGCCGAGGCCTGGGCCGAGACCTTCCTGAGCGAGTACGACCGCTTCGCCGAAGCCTGGGACGCGCGCGACGAGGCCGACTGGGAGCACCCGGAGCGCTTGCCCGCGGCGCTGCGCATCATCGATCCGTACGGCAGCGAGGCGCCCAGCGAGTTCTTTGCGGTGACATCGGAGGCATTTTTTGTCGAGCCGGTCGGGCTGGCGCGGCATTGGCCGGCGGTTTACCAATCGTTGGCGGCGTTCTATCGGCAGGATCCCGCCGCGATGTGAAATACGCGTCGCTTTGGGGCCGCAACACTTTGTTGGAACGGGGGGCCTTACGCCTTCCCCAAGTATTTGTTTTTCTGCCATAATCCCGGTTTGCCCGTAATCGGCAAGTGGTTCGTTCGTGGCCGCGCAATGCCTTCTACCCTGGCGGAGAACCGCGGATTGCAACGGACTGGCTACCCAACCAGAAAGGACTCATCATGAAAGAAGGCATTCACCCGAATTACCGCGAAGTCGTGTTCCAGGACATGTCCAGCGACTTCAGCTTCATCACCCGCTCGACCATCCAGACCAAGGACACGATCGTGAAGGACGGCAAGGAATACCCGCTGGCCAAGATCGAAGTCTCGTCGGAATCGCACCCCTTCTACACCGGCACCCAGAAGATCATGGACACCGCCGGCCGCGTGGAAAAGTTCCGCCAGAAGTTCGGCAACAAGCTGGGCAAGGCTGCGAAGTAATCGCTATCAGCGACCCCGCTTCGCGCATGCCGAGGACAGGTTCCGGGCGTGCGCGAACCAGCAATGAGGCAGCATCGGCTGCCGCGTTGCATTTGTGCCGGAGCGGTTGGCCGGCACGGCCCGCCATCGGGATTTACCCCCACATTCCGTGAGGCTTCCACGCCATGCCACGGCCATGCGGCCGCCGCATGCGCGATACTGTGGCCTTCGCGCCATGGCGCCACGGCCCGACCTGAGCATCGATGCGTCAAGCCAACACCTCACCCGTCCAGTTGACCGCAGCCGCCACCGGCGCCCTGCCGCGCGCGCTGCTGCTGGCCATCTGCATCATCTACGGCCTGGTCGGCCTGTTCGGGCGCGACCCGTGGAAGAACGAGGACGCCGCGGGCTTCGGCGTGATGTGGCAGCTCGCCACCGGCGGCACGCACGACTGGCTGATGCCCAACATCGTCGGCCGCCCCTACAGCGAGGACGGCCCGCTGGTGTTCTGGATCGGCGCGTTGATGATCCGCGGCTTTGGCGGCTGGCTGGGCGCGACCGACGCGGCGCGGCTGGCAACCGCCCTGTTCTTCTTCGCCACCTGCGCCTGCATCTGGTACACCACCTACCTGCTGGGCCGGCGCGATGAGGTCCAGCCCTTTGCCTATGCCTTCGGCGGCCAGCCCAATGCGCGCGACTACGGCCGCACGCTGGCCGACGGCGCGCTGCTGATCTTCCTTGCCTGCGTGGGCCTGGCCATGCGCGGGCACGAGACCACGCCGCAGGTCGGACAGGTCGCGTTTATCGCGCTGGCGCTGTACGGCATGGTGCGCAGCCTCGACAAGCCCACCCAGGGCAGCCTGATCTATGGCGCCGCGCTGGGCGGCCTGACGCTGGCCAGCGGGCCGCTGCTGGCGCTGGCGCTGCTGTTCGGCACGGCGCTCTGCGCGCTGGTGTGCAAGCCGCTGCCATGGCGGCGGCTTGCCGTAGTCGCGATTCCGCTGGGGCTGCTGATCGTGGCGGCGTGGCTGGCGGCCGCCTATTTCAGCGCGGCCGACCGCAACGAGGCCGTGACCTTTATCCGCGAATGGTCGCGCTATGACCGCCGCAGCTACGGCTCGCCCAATATGGCGACGTTCGGCTTCAACATGCGCAACCTGTTCCTGTACACGTGGCCGGTCTGGCCGATCGCGGGCTGGGCCTGGATCGCCTGGACCGGCATGCGCCGTGCGCCCCATGTCGCGACGCCGCTGGCGCTGCTGCTGCCCGTGCTGGTCCTGCTGTTCCTGCAGCGCAGTGCTGGCGACGTACAGTTCATCCTGCTGCTGCCGCCGATGGCCGTGCTGGCCGCCTTTGCACTGCCGACGCTGGCACGCGGCGTGATCAACGCCATCGACTGGTTCGCGCTGCTGTTCTTCACTATCTTCGGCGGCACGGTCTGGTTCATGTGGATCGCCAAGACTACCGGCTGGCCGCCGCGCATCGCGCGCAACGTGTTCCGCCAGTTGCCGGGCTACCAGCATGAATTCACCATCGCCGCGGTGGTGTTCGCGCTGGCGGCGACCGTGGCCTGGGTGCTGATCGTGCGCTGGCGCCTGTCGCGCGCGCCCAAGCAGATCTGGCGCCCGGTGGTGATTTCCGCGGCCGGCACCACGCTGATGTGGGTGATGGCGATGACGCTGTGGCTGCCGTCGATCAACTACGGCAAGACCTATCGCGACGTGGCCCAGGCGGCGTCGATGGCGCTGCCGCCGGCCTACCAGTGTGTGCAGCCGATCCGCATGGGCGATGCGCAGCTGGCGTCGTTCGCCTACTTCGGACATATCCGCTTCGGCGGGCCCAACGACGGCTGCGACGTGCTGCTGCGCCACGATTCGGTCGACTACGGCGAGCCGGGCAATCTCTCGCACTTTGAATGGCGGCTGATCTGGGAAGGCCGGCGCCCGGCCGACCGCGACGAGCGCTTCCGCATGTACCGCCTGGTCGATACCGCCCACGCGGTCCACCCGCGCCCCGACCTGCCGCGACGCCGCCTGCCGCGCCAGCCCTGAGGCTGGCCTCCCGGTAGTCGCGACGGGTCACCACTAGCAGTCGCCCCGATACACCGCAGCGCCTGACGCGCCCACGAACCATTCCGGCCGCAGGCGGCTGCGGGGCTGGACTTCCAGCCCGCCCCTGCCGAGCCCTGCATGACACTGTTCCAAGACCTTCGCCGCATTGCCGCCCTGGCCGCCCCCGTGCTGGCCGGGCAACTGGCCGTGATCGCCTTCGGCGTGATCGATACCGTGATGGCCGGACGCGCGTCCGCCACCGACCTCGCCGCCGTGGGACTGGGCGGGTCGATCTACGTGACCATCTATATCAGCCTGATGGGCGTGCTGCAGGCGCTCTCTCCCATCGCCGGCCAGCTCTATGGCGCCGGCCGCCTCGAGGCCATCGGCGCGGAAGTGCGGCAGGCCGCCTGGCTGGGCGCGGCGCTGGCACTGCCCGGCGTGCTGCTGCTGGCGTTTCCCGGCCCGCTGCTGGCCTTTGCCAAGGCGCCCCCGGAACTGGTCGAGAAGGCCACCGCCTACCTGCATTTCGGCGCCTTCGGCTTGCCGGCGGCACTGGCCTTCCGCATTTACTCGGCGCTGAACAACGCGCTGTCCCGGCCGATCATGGTGACGGTGCTGCAGGTCGGCGGGCTGGCGCTGAAGGTGCCGCTCAACGCCTGGTTCATCCACGGCGGCCTGGGCGTGCCGGCGATGGGCGGCCCCGGCTGCGGGCTGGCCTCGACGCTGATCAGCTGGGCCTGGTGCATCGCCGGGCTGCTGATCCTGCGCCATGGCAGTGCCTATCATCCGCTGCGCATCTTCGACACCTGGAGCTGGCCCGCCGCCGCACCGCTGCGCGCGCTGTTGCGGCTGGGCCTGCCAATGGGGCTGACCTACCTGATCGAGATCACGTCGTTCACGCTGATGTCGATCTTCATCACGCGCCTGGGCACGGTGACACTCGCCGGCCACCAGATCATCGCCAACCTCGGGGCCGTGGCCTACATGCTGCCGCTGTCGCTAGGGATTGCGACCTCGACGCTGGTTGCGCAGCATCTCGGCGCGCGCGACCGGGCCGGCGCGAGCCGTCTCGCCTGGCTCGGCATCCGCACGGCGGTGGTGCTGGCGGTGCTGACCGGCGCGCTGCTGTGGCTGCTGCGCAAGCCCGTGCTGGACGCCTATGCCAGCGACCCGGCGGTGGTCGCCGCGGCGCTGCCGCTGGTGCTGTTCGTGGCGTTCTACCAGGCCTTCGACGCGGTGCAGGTGATGACGGCCTTTATCCTGCGCGCGTACAAGATCGCACTGATCCCGACCGTGATCTACGCCGGCTCGCTGTGGGGCATCGGGCTGGGCGGCGGCTACGTGCTGGGCTTTGGCCTGATCGACGGCATGCCGGCCTTCACGCGCGGCGCGAGCGGTTTCTGGCTGGCCAACAGCGTCAGCCTGGCAATTGCAGGCGTGCTGCTGGTGCGGTATTTCAGCCGGATCAGCAAGGATCCGGAAAACTGAATTGCACACCAGGCCGCCCCAGCGGGTGGCCAGAAATTCGAGGAGCAAAAAGAAAAAGCCCGCTTGCGCGGGCTTTTCAAATTGGCGGAGTGGACGGGACTCGCCTACGTGCCGCAGGCCGCTGCTGCGCCTGCAGGCGCAGCCCTTCTCGTCCC
>JABFVP010000025.1 GCA_013362725.1 Cupriavidus sp. | reverse complement strand
GGACAGGCCGGCCGCGGCCAGCGCCCCGGCGGCGCCGGCGCCGGCCACGCCGACGATGGCGTGAGTCGCGGTGATATCCGACAGCTTGGCCTTGGCGCGCAGCACGAACATCGACAGCCGCTTCTGCACCGCGGCCTGGATCTCGGCCGACAGCTGCAGCACGATGCCGTCGGCGTCGCGCCACATCAGGAAGGTGGCCAGCAGCCGGCCCTTGGGCGAGCAGTAGCCGGCCAGGCGCGCCGTGCCCGACGCCAGGTCGTCGACCGCGTTGGTCAGCTGGGTGTGCAGGAAGCTGGCGGCATCGTCGCCCGCCACGCGGACAAGGCCGAGCCCGGCCGGGGTACAGACCACGCCGCCGGCCTGCAGTGCGTCAAGGTTGGCGGCGAGTTGCTGGGCTTGGGGATTCAATGCTGGCATTGCAAGGCAATCGTCGAGGCAATTCGGGAAGGGAAGGAAACGGGCCACCGACGGTGCGCGGTGCCGGACGCGCGGGGAGGCGCCGGCGCCACGGCTCACGGTCGGTGCCGGGCTGCCGGTTATTATATGGGGCTACGAGATTTTCGGCCGGCGCCGGTGGTCCGCGGCGGCATGCAAGTCCACCGGCGGTGCCGAAGGCCGGTCCCTATTCCTGATACATGAAACGTTTATTCCTCAGCCTTGGGCTTGCCGTGCTGGTGTTCGCGCTGGCGGCCGCGGGCGGCTTTGCGTGGTGGGCCAATCACCCGGTGTCGCTGGGCAAGTCGCCGGTGGAAGTGGTGATCAAGCCTAATTCCGGCGTGGCCAGCGTCGGCCGGCAGATCCAGCGCGGCGGCGTGGGCATGGACCCGCGGCTGTTCGTGCTGCTGGCGCGCCTGACCGGGCACGGTGCGGACCTGAAGGCCGGCGGCTATGCGTTCGAAACCGGCGCCACGCCGCTGTCGATCCTCGGCAAGCTGGCGCGCGGCGAGGTCACGCACTACGTGGTCACGGTGATCGAGGGCTGGGAATTCCGCAAGATGCGCGCCGCGGTCGACGCCAGCCCGGCGCTGCGACACGACACCCGCGGCATGTCCGACGCCGAGCTGATGAAAGCCATCGGCGCGGCGGAGGCTTCGCCCGAAGGGCTGTTCTTTCCCGATACCTACCTGTTCGCGCGCGGCAGCAGCGACGTCGAACTCTACAAGCACGCCTACCGCGCCATGCAGCGCCGCCTGAACGAGGCCTGGAACGCGCGCTCGCCCGACCTGCCGTACAAGACCCCGTACGAGGCCCTGGTGATGGCGTCGATCGTCGAGAAGGAAACCGGCCAGGCCGCCGAGCGCCCGATGATCGCCGCGGTATTCATCAACCGGCTGCGCAAGAACATGCTGCTGCAGACCGACCCGACCGTGATCTACGGCCTGGGCGAGGCCTTCGACGGCGACCTGCGCAAGCGCGACCTGCAGGCCGACACCCCGTACAATACCTACACCCGCACCGGCCTGCCGCCCACGCCGATCGCGCTGCCGGGGCTGGCCTCGCTGGCGGCGGCGACCACGCCGGCGCCGTCCGACGCGCTGTACTTCGTCGCCCGCGGCGACGGCAGCAGCCATTTCTCCAACTCGCTACCCGAACACAACCGCGCGGTCGACAAGTACCAGCGCGGCAAATAGGCATTCCATGCGCGGAAAATTCATTACCTTCGAGGGCATCGACGGCGCCGGCAAGAGCACCCATATCGACTGGGTTGCCGACCGCCTGCGCGCGCGCGCCGACATCGCCGGGGTCGTCACCACGCGCGAGCCCGGCGGCACGTCGCTGGGCGAAGACCTGCGCCAGATCCTGCTGCACCGCAAGATGCACCTGGAAACCGAAGCGCTGCTGATGTTCGCGGCGCGGCGCGAGCATATCGCCGAAGTCATTGCCCCGGCACTGGAGCGCGGCAAGTGGGTCATTTCCGACCGCTTCACCGATGCCACCTTTGCCTACCAGGGCGGCGGCCGGGGGCTGGCGACCGGCCGGCTCGAAGTGCTGGAAGGCTGGGTCCAGGGCGGCCTGCAGCCCGACCTGACGCTGCTGTTCGACGTGCCGCTGGAAACCGCCAGCGCGCGCCTGGCCGCGGCGCGCACCCCGGACAAGTTCGAGGCCGAATCGCGCGCCTTCTTCCAGCGCACCCGCGACGAATACCTGCGCCGCGCGGCGCAGTCGCCGCAGCGCTTCCGCGTCATCGATGCCACGCGCAGCATTGCCGATATTCGCGACGAACTTGAGAAGATCCTCGCAACTATCTGATTTGTTGGAATTTTTTTTCGGCAATCACTGCAATATTCAGCCAGTACTCGAAGTCGGACTGCTAACCGGTTGATTTACATGCTCTATCCCTGGCAAAAAGAAGACTGGCAACGGCTGGGCGCGCTGCGCCAGCGGCTGCCGCATGCCTTGCTGATCCACGGCCAGCAAGGCATCGGCAAGCGCGACCTGGCGCTGCATTTCGCCCAGGGCCTGCTGTGCGAGGCGCCGCTGGCGGACGGGCAGCCGTGCGGACAGTGCGCCGCCTGCCACTGGTTCAGCCAGGGCAACCACCCGGACTTCACCGTGGTGCGGCCCGAGGCCCTCGACGCCTCGGCCGAGGCCGAAACCGACGAGGGCGGCAAGAAGAAGGCGCCCAGCAAGATCATCCGCATGGAACAGGTGCGCGCGCTGATCGAGGCCGTCGGCGTCGGCACGCACCGTGCCGGCCTGCGCGTGGTGGTGGTCTATCCGCTCGACGCGCTGCAGGCCGAGGGCGCCAACGCCCTGCTGAAGACGCTGGAGGAGCCGCCGCCGTCCACTGTCTTCCTGCTGGTGACCGACCGCCTTGACCGTATCCTGCCGACCATCCTGTCGCGCTGCCGCCAGTTCCCGGCCCAGCGCCCGACCCCCGAGGCCGCGCTGGCGTGGCTGCGCGGGCAGGGCGTGGCGGACGCCGAGGCCCAGCTGGCGCTGGCCGGCGGCTCGCCGCTGAGCGCGCTGCATGCTGCAGAAGCGGAAGAGCAGCCGCTGCAGCGCTGGCTGGTCGGGCAGCTCGGCGCCGCGGTCGGGTTCGACGCCGCCGCGGCGGCCGAGCAACTGCAGAAGCTGCCGGTGCCCGCCGTGCTTGGCATCCTGCAGCGCTGGACGTACGATCTGCTGGCACTGCGGCTGGATGGCGGTGCCACGCCGCGGTACTTCCCGAAGGAACGCGCCGTGCTGGCGCGCTGTGCCGGCGCTACCGATGCGCACGACCTGCAGGCCTTTGCCGCGCGCCTGAACGCGCATCGCCGCAGCGAGAATCATCCGCTGGCGGCGCGGCTGGTGATGGAAGCCGTATTCCTGGAGTACCGGCAGCTGTTCCGCTAGCGCGGCCGGCGGCCGGGCGCAGTGCATAACAACAAGCCATAACAACAAGCAGCAACGTCATCAGGGGGTCAACCATGAACACGGCAGTCGCCGGCACCGGGCCGGCCGAGACGGGCTTTGGCAGCGTCACAGGAAGCGCAGGCAGCGGGGCGGCCTCGCGGCCCAATGTGCTGTCGCTGTCGATCAAGGACCAGGCCGGGCTGTACGCGGCCTATATGCCGTTCCTGGCGCGCGGCGGCATCTTCGTGCCGTCGAACCGGCCGTTCCGGCTGGGCGAGCAGGTGTTCCTGGTATTGTCGCTGCTGGACCGGCCGCAGAAATACCAGATCGCGGGCCACGTGGCCTGGATCACCCCCGCGGGCACGCCGATGAAGACGCCCGGCGTCGGCGTGCATCTGCCCGACGACGACAACGGGCGCAACCTGCGCCGCGCGGTGGAGGAAATCCTGGGCAAGATGCTGGAGTCAGGGCGCCCCACCCAAACCTTATGAATGTTGCGAGGTTTTGCTCGCAACTTTTTGATTGTCAATGAATTTTTCGCTACGCATTGCCGAGCCCCGCGACCTGCCGGGCATCGTCGCCATTTACAACAGCACCGTGGCTTCGCGCATGGTCACCGCCGACAACGAGCCCTTCACCGTGGTCTCGCGCCAGGGCAGGTTCGACGCTCATCAGCCCGCGCGCCGTCCGCTCTGGGTGTGCGAGGACGCCGACGGCAGCATGGCCGGCTGGATGAGCTTTTCCGATTTCTACGGACGCCCGGCCTATGGCGCCACCGCCGAGGTGTCGATCTACCTGGACGCGCAGCGCCGCGGCCAGGGGCTGGGGCGCTACCTGCTGCAGCAGGCCATCGACCAAGCGCCCACGGTCGGCGTCACCACGCTGCTCGGCTTTATCTTCGGCCACAACGCGCCCAGCCTGGGGCTGTTCGCGGCGCTGGGCTTCACGCGCTGGGGCGACCTGCCGCGCGTCGCCGTGCTCGACGGCGTCGAGCGCGACCTGATCATCGTCGGCCGCCGCGTGGACGCGGCCTGAGCGCCGCCCGAGCACCGCACCAGAGATTTCCCATGTTTGTCGATTCCCACTGCCATATCGATTTCCCCGAACTGG
This sequence comes from Cupriavidus sp., assembly GCA_013362725.1. Classification (GTDB taxonomy): domain Bacteria; phylum Pseudomonadota; class Gammaproteobacteria; order Burkholderiales; family Burkholderiaceae; genus Cupriavidus. The sequence goes on along the minus strand of JABFVP010000025.1, from coordinate 3,409 downwards.
CCGCGCGCCTGCCGGAGCTGCTGGACAACATGCGCGCCAACCAGGTCACGCATGCGCTGTGCATCTCGGTCACGCTGGAAGACTTCCCGCGCGTGCTGGCGCTGGCCGAGCAGCATCCCAACCTGTACGCGTCGGTCGGCGTACACCCTGACTACGAAGAGGGCGAGGACCCGACCCTGGAGCGGCTGGTGGCGCTGTCCGCCCACCCGCGCGTGGTCGGCACCGGCGAGACCGGGCTGGACTACTACCGGCTCAACGGCCGCAGCATCGCCGAGATGGAATGGCAGCGCGAACGCTTCCGCACCCATATCCGCGCCGCGCGCCAGACCGGCAAGCCGCTGATCATCCATACCCGTTCCTCGGCCGACGACACGCTGCGCCTGATGCGCGAGGAAAACGCGGGCGAGGCCGGCGGCGTGATGCACTGCTTTACCGAAACCTGGGACGTCGCCCGCCAGGCGCTGGACCAGGGCTTCCATATCTCGTTTTCCGGCATCGTCACCTTCAAGAGCGCGGCGGACCTCCAGGAAACCGCGCGCAAGGTGCCGCTGGACCGGATGCTGATCGAGACCGATTCTCCCTACCTCGCGCCGGTGCCGTATCGCGGCAAGACCAACGAGCCGGCCTGGGTGCGCCATGTGGGCGAGTTCATCGCACAGCTCCGCGGGGTGCCGGTGGAACAGATCGCGGAACAGACGACGGAAAATTTCTTCAACCTATTCAAGCACATTGACAGGAATGCTCATGTTTGACATGAAATTTGTCCGACGTGCCGCCGGCGCCCTGGCACTGGCCGCCGCCACGCTCGCCCAGGCCGCGCCGGCCGACGACATGCGCAAGGCGGTGGAATTCGACGACGCCAACACCATCAAGAAGCTGCTGGCCAAGGGCGTCGATCCCAACGTGGTAGACAGCCGCGGCAACCCGGCGCTGGTGCTGGCGCTGCGCGAGAAGTCGCTGAAGGCCGCCACGGTGCTGATCCGCGCCAAAGATATCGATTTCGACAAGGCCAACCCGGCCGGCGAGACCCCGCTGATGATGGCCGCGCTGCAGGGCCAGCTCGACATGGTCAAGCTGATGGTCGACGACATGGAGGCCGAGATCAACAAGACCGGCTGGACCCCGCTGCACTATGCCGCGACCAACGGCCACAACGACGTGGTCAAGTACCTGGTCGACCATGCCGCGTATATCGACGCCGAAAGCCCCAACGGCACCACCCCGCTGATGATGGCCGCGCGCGGCGGCCATATCGGGACCGTCAAGCTGCTGCTGGACGAAGGCGCCGACATGCGCCTGAAGAACCAGCAGGGCATGACCGTGATCGACTTTGCCGAGCGCTACAACCAGGCCGAGATCGCCAGCGGCCTGAAGGCGCGCTGGCAGAAGCTGTATCCGCAGACGCCGATCGTGCCGGCGCCGCCGCTGAAGCCACCCGTCGCCGAGCCCGGCGGCCAGCGCCCCGCGGCGCCGCAAAGCAAGGGCTGGTAAGCCGGCGCGGCGCCGATGGCGAACGGTTCGCGCCTGCGCCAGTGGGCGCGCGGGCTCAAGGGCAGCCTGCTGATGCTGTGGTTCTGCAGCCGCCATCCCGGCACGCCGTGGGCGGCACGGCTGCTGGGGGCGCTGGTGGTAGCCTATGCCTTCAGCCCGATCGACCTGATCCCGGATTTCATCCCGGTGCTGGGCTATCTGGATGACGTGCTGCTGGTGCCGCTGGGCATCTGGCTCACGCTGCGGATGATCCCCGCCGCGGTCAAGGACGAATGCCGCGGCCGCGCCGAGGCCTGGCAGGCCACCCATGCGCAACGGCCGCGCAATCGCGCGGCCGCCGTGGTCATCGTGCTGGTGTGGGTGGCGCTGGCCTGGCTGGCGTGGCGCTGGCTGGCACCATACTGGGCCCGGCCCTAGACGTCGTCGGCCAGCCGCACGCCGGTGAACTGCCAGCGCTGGTGCGGATAGAAGAAGTTGCGGTAGGTCGCGCGGATATGCGATTCGGGGGTGACGCACGACCCGCCGCGCAGCACCATCTGTCCGCTCATGAACTTGCCGTTGTACTCGCCCACCGCGCCCGGGTTGGGGCGGAAGCCCGGATAGGGCAGGTAGGCGCTGGCGGTCCATTCCCACACGTCGCCGAACATCTGGCGCAGCACGCCGGAGGTGTTCTGCCGGTCCGGCAGCGGCCGCAGCGCGCGCCCCTCGACAAAATTCCCGGTGGCCGGCAGCCGGCTGGCCGCGTGCTCCCATTCCGCCTCGCTCGGCAGCCGGCGCTCCGCCCAGCGTGCGAACGCGTCGGCCTCGTAGAAGCTGACGTGGGTCACCGGGCTGTCCGGGTCGACCGGATGCATGCCGCGCAGCGTCATCTGCCACCAGGTGCCTTCGCGCTCTTCCCAGTAGAGCGGCGCCTGGATGCCTTGCTCTGCCACCCAGCGCCAGCCGTCGGACAGCCACAGCCCCGCGCTCTGGTAGCCGCCATCCTCGATGAACTCGAACCATTGCCGGTTGCTGACCGGGTGCGAGCACAGCGTGAACGGGGCCAGGTAGGCCTTGTGGCGCGGCCCTTCGCAATCGAAGGCGAAGCTCTCGCCGCGGTGGCCGATCTCGACCAGCCCGCCGTCGAAGCCGATCCAGTCCGGCGCGGGGCGCGGGTCGGCAATCACGGGGGCGGGCAGTTCGGGGGCAAAGGCGGGGCGCAGCGGGTTCTGCGCGAACAGGTGCAGCACATCGGTCAGCAGCAGTTCCTGGTGCTGCTGTTCATGCTGCAGGCCGAGCGTGATCAGCGCCGCCTCGGCGTCGGTCTGCGCGCTGCCCAGCAGCGCCAGCATCGCCTCGTCGACGGCCTCGCGGTACGCCAGCACCTCGTCCAGCGACGGGCGCGTCAGCAGCCCGCGCTGCGGCCGCGGATGGCGCGCGCCGACTGCTTCGTAGTACGAGTTGAACAGAAAGCGGTAGGCGGGATCGACCGGCTCATAGTCCGGCACGCGCGCGGCCAGCACGAATTCCTCGAAGAACCACGTGGTGTGCGCCAGGTGCCATTTTGCCGGGCTGGCGTCGTCCATGGACTGCACGGTGGCATCGGCATCGGACAGGTCTGCCACCAGGGTTTCGGTGGCGGCGCGGACATGCCGGTACTGCGAAAGCAGGGCGGGTTCGTGCGGCGGATGGAGGGCGGCTCCTGGCAACAGGGCTGAAGTCATGCGGGCTCCCGGGTTGGATCGGTCGATGACTGCAGGCGGTGCACCGCCGCGGCGAGGGGCCCGCGGCCGCGCGCCGCCCATGGCACGCGGGGCGCCGTAGCGCCCCGAACCATCATAGACCCGATCCGGTCCCGGGGCGAGCCGGCGCCGTCCTACAGCGCCGGCACCGCTGCCCGGGACGGCTTCAGGCCGCCAGGCGGCTGGCGTCGTTCCGC
>JABFVP010000508.1 GCA_013362725.1 Cupriavidus sp. | reverse complement strand
GTGACCCGCCCAGCAGGGCGGAACCACGCGGTTCAACAGCCGACAGCATGTCACCAACAGCGACCACAGCAATATGCCCCAAAACACCCCCCCTCATGCCCTCTTAGAACTAGCCCCCCCATACTGATTCATATACCGATACTTCCCAAAGTGATAATGCGCCCGATACCACCGCCCCTCGACCTTCAGGCCATTGAAAATCACCCCCTTGATATCGCTCCCCGCCTGCACGATCGCGCGTCGCGTGGCCTTGAGTTCTGATGCCGTACTGGCATCGGCCCGCGCCACCAGGAACACCGCCCCGGCCTTGGTCGCCAGCACGCCGGCGTCGGACGTGGCCAGCACCGGCGGGGTGTCGAGCAGCACCACGTCGTAGCGGTTCCGCAGCGTGGCCAGCAGCGTATCCATGCCGCGCGTCTGCAGCAGGTCGGCGGCCAGCGGCGGTTCCGAGCCGGTGGCGATGAAGTCGAGCCCCGGCACCACGTCGCGCTGCAGCACCTGCTCCAGCGGCGTGCCGGTCAGCAGCTCGGTCAACCCCGGCACGCGCGGCTTGCCGAAATGGTGATTGAGCCCGCCGCGCCGCAGGTCGGCGTCGACCAGCACCACGCGGCGTCCAGCGGTGGCCAGCACCGTGGCGAAGTTGGCCGAGATGAAGGACTTGCCGACCTCGGGCGCCGGCCCGGTGATCACCACCACGTTGTTGCTCTCGCTGTTGAGCAGCGCAAACTGCAGCGAGGTGCGGAAGCTGCGCAGGCTTTCCACCGCCGGGTCGTCCGGCATGCGCCGGGCGAGCAGCTTGTCGATATCCGGCCCGCCGCGCAGGCGCGACTGTGCCGCGCTGTAGGGCACCGTCGCATACACCGTCATGCCGGTCTCGCGCTCGATCTCGTCCGCATCGGCGACGCCGCCATCGAACAGCCGGCGCAGCACCACCACGGCGGTGGCGGCCAAAAGGCCCAGCAGCACCGAGGCCGCGGCGATCAGCGTGCGGTTGGGCTTGACCGGGCGGATCGGCACCTCGGCCGGGTCCACCAGGCGCGCCGTGCCGATCTTGCTGGCCTTGACCAGCCTGAGCTGCTGCACGTCGTTCAGCAGCGACTGGTACATCTCGGTGCTGACCCGGACGTCGCGCATCAGCCGCAGCACGTTCTGCTCGATGTCCGGCAGGCGCTGGATCTTGCCGCCGACGGTGCCGATCTCGGCGTTCACGTCGGCGATCTGCTTGTCCATGATCTCGATCGCCGGATGGTTGGGCGTGAAGCGCGCAATCAGTTCCTGGCGGCGCTGGCGCAGGTCCGCCAGCTTGGTCTGGGCAGCCACGGACTGCGCCAGCACCAGCCGCGATTCTTCGTTCAGGTCGATGGTGCCGCGCTGGTTGCGCATGGCGTTGTAGCGCGATTCGGCGCTTTCCAGCTGCTGCTTGAGCTGCGGCAGCTGCGCTTCCAGGAAGGCCAGCGACTTCTCGGCCTCGGCGGCCTTGCGGCGCAGGTTCTGCTCGACATACTCGTTGCCGATCTCGTTCAGGATGGCAGCGGTCTTCTCGGCCGAAGTGCCCTCCAGCGCCACGCCGATCACGCCGCTCTGCTTGCCGCGCTCGGTGATCATCAGCCTGCTCTGCAGGTCGGCAATGGCCACCGCGCGCGGCACGCGCGAGACATGGAACACCGCGCCGGGACGGCCTTCGAGCTGGCTGACCTCGATCGTGAGCTTGCCGCTGTGGGTCGCCACCGTCAGCGGCACGCCGACGCGGCCTTCGGCCACGGCATCGTCGCTGGCGAAGGCGAGCCGGTACTTGTCATCGCCCAGCGCGGTCACCGTGATCAGCCGGCGCTCCATCGCGGGCGGCACCTCCAGGCGCGATACCGCGATCGCTTCGCTGCCCCAGGCATAGCCGCCCTTGCCGAACAGGCCCGGCTGCGACAACTCGCGGTTGAAGCCGGCCACGGCCGCGCCGAGCACCGGGAAGTAGTACGGCGACGCGGATATGTCCAGCTGCAGCGCGTCGACCGCCTTGCCTACCACCATGCGCGAGCGCAGCAGCTCGATCTCGGTCGAAGGGGCCGGTCTGACATCGTACACCGGCGACACGTTCGCGGTGGGCTTGTTGGCGTTGTTGGTGGTGCCGCCGTTATGGTCCTCCACCTGCACCAGGATGTCGGCGCGGTAGACCGGCTTGGACAGCAACGCGAACAGCAGGCCCGCAGCCATCACCGCCGCGGCCACCGCGAGAAAGGTCCAGCGGTAGCGGACCAGCACGTCGACATACGAAGTCAGGTCCGACGACGGCTCATCGCCTTCAGGGGCCTGGGCCTCGTAGTCACGCAGGTTCTTGATGTTGCTCATGTTGCCTCCCCGTAGCGGGTTGCCTGTGCTTCGGATTGAATCTGTGCCGTCCATGCCTGCACGCCCTCGCGGATCAGCCCCAGCACGATCAGGAACATCGCCTGCGAGCCGCCGTAGGGATCGGGAATATCCGCCTGCGCGGCCTCGCACAGGCGGAAGGTCTTGCCGCGCGCGCGCGGGAAACGCTGCTCCAGCCATTCGCGCTGCTCGCTGTCCATCACCAGCACCAGGTCGGCGTCGTCGACCATGGCGTCGTCGAGCTCGCGCGCGCGGTGCGCCGCCAGGTCCAGCCCGTCCTTGGCCAGCAGCCGGATCACGCGCGGATCGGCGCCGGCGCCGACCGGCGGCGCCAGCCCCGCGGAACTGATGCTGCAGCCGGGCAAGGCCTGGCGCAGCAGGTCGGCGGCCATCGGGCTGCGGCAGCGGTTGCCCAGGCACACCACCAGGATCGAGCGGATCATCGCGGCTTCATCGGAGATCAGGGGCGGCGCCTGCAGCATGGCTCAGGGCCGCGCAAGGCTGTTGACGCCGACGATCGGGCTTACCAGCAGGCTCATGACGCGGCTCCACCGCACCACTTCGCGCGCATCCACGTAGACCACGTCCTTGGGCTCCAGCTCGAAGCCTTCGGCAATCGCCAGTGCCACCGGCGAGGTGCCGTCGAGGTGGAACACCTTGGGCGCGTCGTTGGCCGTCTTGCGGATGACGTAGATCTGCTCGGCGTTGGCAGAGCTCGGGTTCACGCCGCCGGCATCGCCGAGCGCCTCGTTCAGCGTCATGCGCCCGTTGCGCATCAGCAGCGAGGTCGGCCTGACCACTTCGCCGGTGACGAAGACCTTGCTGTCCTCGCGCTGCTCGACGCGCACGATGTCGCCCGAGCGCAGCAGGATGCGCGACGGGTCGGTGCCCTTGGCCAGCATCGCGGGGATATTCACGTACCAGCTGCGCTCGCCGCGGGTCACGCGCACGCGGCTGTTGTCGCCGGTGTTGTTGAGCACCCCGCCGGCGCGGTTGAGCGCCTCGACCAGCGTCATCGGCGCGTCGTCGATCGCGAGCATGCCGGGCGTGCGCACCTCGCCGTCGACATAGACGCGCTGGCTGCGGAAGCCCAGCACGCGCACCGTCATCTGCGGGTTGCGCACCACGCGCGAGAGCACGCGCGCCATTTCGTCGCGGACCTGGTTGGCGGTCTTGCCCGAGACCTTCATCACGCCGGCATACGGGAACTGGATGTCGCCGTTAGGGCTGACCACATAGCCCGGCATGTTGGAGCCGCCGGTGGAGGCCGGCACCTCGAAGCCGGCGCCGATGCTGTAGGTCTGCGTCGGGAACACCAGTTCGGGGTGGTCCCACACCACCACCGAGATGATGTCGCCGGGGCCGATCACATAGGGCTTGGGCGTGGCGAACAGTTCTTCCACGCGGTCATTGGTGGGCTTGCTCTTGGCGCGCAGCTCGCGCACCAGGTCCATGGTGATCGGCGTGATGTCCGGCTTGACGTCCGGGCCGACGGCATCGACGTTGGCGCTCGGGCTGAAATGCATCCCCGGCGACGCGGCGCAGCCGCCGAGCAGCAGCACGGCGCCGAGCACGGCGCACGCGCCTGGCAGCGAGCGCCGGCGCGAGCGGCGGGTCCGATCGATAGGGCAAGCGATGCGGCATTGACTGGTTTCCACGGCATTCCTCCTGCACATTGAGGCGCGCCCGCGCTGGGACGGCAGGCCCCTGATGCTCCCAGCCTAGGGCGGCGGGTAGCGTGAATCGGTGCGCTCTCGCACACTGCCGAGGGCGCCCTGGGTGGTCTGGCGCGCACTGGTCAAATGCGCCGCGGGCATGCGGTCCGCGCGGTTCATGGCTGCGGGCGGCGCTGCCCGATGGGGCGCGCGGGAGTGCCGCCGTACACCGTCCACGCGTCGCGCAGCGGTTTGGTGACCACCGTGCGCGGCGCAATCACCGCGCCTTCGGGCAAGGTCACGCCCGGCGAGATGAACGCTTCGGCGCACACCCACACATGGCGCTCCAGCGTGATCGGCGACGCGATCAGCTGGAAGGTTTCGCTGTTGTAATCGTGCGAGCCCGTGCACAGGTGCGAGCCTTGTGACACGATGGCGTAGTCGCCCAACGTGATCGGACTGATGTTGTAGAGGGTCACGCCGTCGGCGACGGCGGTGTGCTCGCCCATCACCAGGTTCCACGGCGCCCAGATCCGCGCTGCGGGGTAGACCCGCGCATCGTGGCCGAGGCGCGCGCCGAACAGCCGCAGCAATGCGGCGCGCCACGCATGCATCGGGCGCAGGCTGGGGCGGAACAGCCACAGCCATACCCAGTTCCATAGCTGCCGGCGTACACGGTTGGACAGCGAAAACGACGGACCGGAGGTGCGATGGGTGTGCTGAATGATCATACGGAGCGTTCCCGGGACGGCAGGCATTGGGCCGATGCTCGCGCGAAGCCGTGCCGCCCATCGGTGCGCCGCGCCACAAAGCCGGGCGCGAGACCGTCGGGCTTGCCGTTGCCGCCGTCGCACTCCATGCAGGTGCGCCAGCGCACGGAACGGCACCCGGTGCTGGCGCATGCTGCAGGCAGGACACCGCGGGCACAGCCTTGCCTGCACGCAGTGCGACCGGAGCCATGACGCGATGATGCATCCCCCGCAGCTGCGCGAGACCCCCCCGCCGCTGCCCAGCATCCTGATCTACAGCGCCCCCTTTCATCCGTTGATCGGCGGCATGGAGCGCTTCGCCGAAGAGCTGGCGAGCGGGCTGTCGGAACTTGGCTATCCGGTTGAAGTGGCCACGCGCACGCCGGCCGCGGCGGGCGATGCCACCCGCTTCCCGTTTGCCGTGACCCGGGTCAGCGGCAAGCTGCAGCTCGCACGCGCCATGCTGCGCCACCGGCGCGTGCTGTTCGTCGGCCTGACCTTCTACGACGTGATGCTGGCCAGCGCGCTGCGCCGCCGCATCGTGCTGACACACCATGGCCCCTACGTGGTTCACGGTGACAAGCGCGGTACCTGGACCGGCCCGATCAAGCGCTGGCTGTCGCGCTTCTACGACAGCATCTGCGTGAGCCATTACCTGGCCGGCTGGCTGCCGGGCCAGCCGCTGGTGATCCACAACGGCTATCGCGACGAACTGTTCGCTGCCGCGCCGCCGCCTGACGCGCGGCCGCCGGGAAGCTTCATCTTCGTCGGCCGGCTGGTGTCCGAAAAAGGCGTGGATCTGCTGGTGCGCAGCTTCGCGCGGCTGCATGCGCGGCACCCGCATGCGCGCCTGACCATCGTCGGCGACGGACCCGAGCGCGAGGCCCTGGCGCGTCTGGCCGACGGGCTTGGCTGCGCGGCCGCGGTGCACTTTGCCGGCTGCCAGTGCGCCGCCGGCGTGGCGGCGCTGCTGGGCCGGCATCGATGCCTGGTGGCGCCGTCGCTGGGTTACGAGTCGTTTGGCATCGTCGCCCTGGAAGGGCTGGCGGCGGGCTGTGAGGTGATCGTCAGCGAGCGCGGTGGCCTGCCCGAAGCGGTCGGCGATTTCGGCTGGGTGGTCGAGCCGGCGCCAGAGCCGCTGCACGCGGCCATGACCGAGGTGCTGGCCGGCGCGTCACGCCGGGACGAAACCGGCATGCGCCAGTTCCTGCGCGAGCATGAGCGCAAGGCGGTAGCGCAGCGCTATGCCGAGGCCATCGCGCGCTTCACCCAGCATCCCAGCGAGCCGCGCGAGCGCGTACCGTTCAATACAGAACAGCAGGGTTCCGAAGCGCGCCGCTAGGCTTCGCGCCAGCGGTCCTCGTGCGCGGTCAGGCATTTGCGCAGGAAGCCGAACAGGCCGGTAGCGCAATAGACGCTGACGCGGGGCAGGCCGAACGGGTCGTCGCTGGCTCGGGCCAACCCCCGTGCCGTGATGGTGGCGTTAGCGTAGCCCGCCTCGCGCACCATCTCCCGGTGGGCGGCGTCCTGGCTGCCATAGGGGTAGCAGAAGGCGGTCACCGGCACGCCCAGCAACTGTTCCAGCTCGTCCTTGGACGCGGCGATCTGCCGGCGCGCCTCGTGCGGCGCCATGCGGCGCAGGTCGACATGGTCCAGCGTATGCGAGCCGACCTCGTGCCCGCCCTGATGCCATGCGCGCATCTGCGCCACGCTCATCAGCGCCGCGGGGCGGATGCCCAGCTCGCGGTCCCAGACATTGCTGCCCGACAGCTGGCGCGAGACAAAGTAATTGGTGGCGGTGAAGCCGAGCGCATCCAGCGCGGGCCTGGCGTGCTCGAACACGTTGCGGAAGCCGTCGTCGAAGGTGATGCCAAACACCTTGCCGCTGCGCTCGCCGTGCAGGTATGGCATCAGGTCGCGCATGCTCAGGCCGCGATAGCCAAGCCGGTGCATCAGCCGCATCTGGCGGCGAAAGCGCGCGGGCGGCACCCACAGTCCGCGCCCGGGCGAGCGGCGTGGCGGCGGCGCGTCGATCTGGTGGTACATCAGGATCGGAATCGGCATGGCAGGGAACAGGTGCGCGCCATGCGGATGGCGCCGGTGCAGTCCATTCTGGTGCGCTGCGGGGGCCGGCTCGGTGCGCTGGTCCACATTGGGCAGGCGGCGCCGGCACTGGCCCGCGCGGGTGTGTGGCAGCGAACAGAGGCCGCGGCCGCGCTGGCTCATGCTGCGGGCACGAGGACGTATGGCCCCGCTTGCCAATGGCGCCAGCCGGGGGACCAGTGCCAGGCACACAGCGGGCACGACGCGCGGATTCCGGAGATCGCCCTGCACCATGAGATTGCTGCACGTCATACCCTCCATCGACCCCGCCGGGGGTGGGCCCATCGAGGGCATCCGCCAATTGCGCCAGCCGCTGCGCGAGCGCGGCGCCGAGATCGACGTCTGCTGCGGCGATGCACCCGACGCACCGTTCGTGCGCGCCAGCGAGATGAACGTGGTCGCACTGGGCCCGACTTCGACCAAGTACGGTTTCAATCCCGGGATGCTGGCGTGGCTGCGCGCCCATGCGGCCGACTACGACGCGGTGCTGGTCGAAGGCCTGTGGCAGTTCCATGCGCTTGCCACCTGCCTCGCGCTGCGTGGCAGCGAGGTGCCCTACTTTGTCTATACCCACGGCATGCTCGATCCCTGGTTCCGCGAGCGCTATCCGCTCAAGCACGTCAAGAAGAGCCTGTACTGGCTGCTGGGTGACTACTGGGTGCTGCGCGGCGCGCGCGCGGTGCTGTTCACCTGCGAAGAAGAGCAGCGGCGTTCGCGCAACGCGTTCTGGCCCTACCGCTGCCACGAGCTGGTGGCCGGATACGGCACCGCGCAGCCACCCACCGCGGCCGCGCTGTTGCGCGAGGCGTTTTTCGCGGCGTTTCCGGCACTGCGCGGCAAGCGCATCGTGCTGTTCCTGGGCCGGATCCATGAGAAAAAGGGCTGCGACCTGCTGGTCGAAGCCTTCGCCGGCGTGGCCGGCGCCGATCCGCGGTTGCAGCTGGTGCTGGCGGGGCCGGTAGAGGCGGCGCTGCGCGAGCGGCTGGCGCGCCAGGCCGAACGCCTGGGGCTGGCGCAGCGGCTCGACTGGACCGGCATGCTGTCGGGCGACCTCAAATGGGGCGCCTATCACGCGGCCGAAGTCTTCACCCTGCCGTCGCACCA
>JABFVP010000083.1 GCA_013362725.1 Cupriavidus sp. | reverse complement strand
AAGGCCGGCGTTGCCGTGACCGAGCGCGGCTTTATCGACGTCGACAAGCAGATGCGCACCAACGTGCCGCATATCTACGCGATCGGTGATATCGTCGGCCAGCCGATGCTGGCGCACAAGGCGGTGCACGAAGCCCACGTGGCCGCGGAAGCCGCGCATGGCGAGAAGGCCTTCTTCGATGCCAAGCAGATCCCGTCGGTGGCCTTTACCGATCCGGAAGTGGCCTGGGCCGGCCTGACCGAGGACGAGTGCAAGGCGCAGGGCATCAAGTACAGCAAGGGCGTGTTCCCGTGGGCCGCTTCGGGCCGCGCCATCGCCAACGGCCGCGACGAGGGCTTCACCAAGCTGATCTTCGACGAGCAAACGCATCGCGTGATCGGCGGCGGCATCGTCGGCACGCATGCCGGCGACCTGATCAGCGAAGTGTGCCTGGCGATCGAGATGGGCGCCGACGCGGTCGATATCGGCAAGACCATCCATCCGCACCCGACCCTGGGCGAGTCAATCGGCATGGCGGCCGAGATCTACGAAGGCACGTGTACCGACGTGCCGCCGCCGCGCAAGCGTTGAGGCGCTGTCCGCTGCAATGACAGGGCCCGCCGTGATGGCGGGCTTTGTTTTGCCCGGTTTCGCAATTAACCGCCTGGACTTGCCAGTGTCAATGCGTGGCGGCGTGCAGTCAGCGGGGGAAAGGGCAGCGGGGAAGGCCTGGCTGGGGTGAGAGCCAAAAAAAACCCGACCTGTAGAGGTCGGGTTTAACGATACCTTTGGACAAGGAGACCGCGGTACCGAGGAGACATCGGCAGACAAGGCAGCGCCGGGCCGGTTGGTCGGGGCACTTCCTTCATCGTTGGCAAAGCTCACTGCATCGCATGGCAATGGGCTTTGCCAACGGACCGGCCGCAGCCGGTCCGTCTTCAACACACGCTATCAGGCAGTGGTGGCCTTCTTCGCCGTGGCCGTGCGGGCCGTGGCGCTGGCTTGCTGGGCAGCCTTGGTGGCAGCCGAAGCAGCGGCCTGGAAGTTGGTTTCTGCGATTTCGACCGCTTGCTTGGTCGCCTTCTGCACCGACTCGTAGGCGTTGTTGGCAGCGGAGATCGCCGACTTCACGATGGCCACGGTCGATTCCGAACCGGCCGGGGCGTTCTTGGCGAAGTTCTCGACCAGGGCCTGGACGTTCTTCGAGCCTTCGGCCAGCTGGGCCTCGGCCACCTTGGCGAATTCGCTCTGCGTTTCCGAAGCGATCTCGTACAGGTGACGGGTGTAGGCCAGGGTCTTTTCGGCGACCGGCTGCACGGCTGCAGCCTGGATGGCCAGCAGTTCCTGGGCGTCCTTGGCCGACAGCGCCTTCTTGGCGTTGTCGACGTTTTCGGCGAAGGTGGTCTTGACGACCTGCAGGTTCAGTTCGACGAGCTTTTCGACGCCTTCAAACGCCTTGGTGGTCAGGCCGAACAGCGTTTCGAGGTTAGCCTTTTGTGCTGCTGCGACTTGTTCCGGGGTGAGGATCATTGCTGGTCTCCAGTGGTGAACTTCAAGGTCAAGCAAATTAAGCCGCCTAGATGTCAGGGCCGTGACGGTGTTGAACCCGCTTCGGCCAGCCCAGGCGTGTGGATGGGTCAGGGCGCGAATCCGATTTGGCATTTGTGCGCCGCAACAAGCCGTATTTTAGGGGCGGCCAAATCAATGTCAAGGAGATTTTGTGCGTCGCACAAAATCGGTCGGTCCGGACTTGCTGCAAGTGGCGTCATAGCCATTCGCGGCGCCCCGGGCAATGGCCGGACAGGGGTGCTACCATGCCAGGCTGCCCGCGCCGGTACGGCCGGCCGAGGCCGGAACACCAACAAGCTGTGAACAGAATCGCCCAGGCCTCGCTCCATGCTCGCTTTCTACGCCGACCACTTCGTGCTGCCGCTGCCGCCCGGACATCGCTTCCCCATGCGCAAGTACAGCATGCTGCGCGATGCGGTGTCGGCTCAGGTGCCGGGACTGCGCCTGTCCGAGGCGCCGCGCGCCGGCGACGATGCGCTGCTGCTGGCACACACGGCGGAATATGTAGAGGCGGCCTCGGCCGGCACGCTCGACGCGGCCCGCCAGCGCGAGATCGGCTTTCCCTGGTCCGAAGCGATGGTGGAGCGCTCGCGCCGGTCGGCGGGCGCCACCATCGAGGCTTGCCGCTGTGCGCTGCGCGAAGGCATAGCGGTCAACCTGGCGGGCGGCACGCACCACGCGTACGCCGACAAGGGTGGCGGCTTCTGCGTCTTCAACGATGCCGCGATCGCGGCGCGCGTGCTGCAGCGCGACGGCGCGGTGCGCCGTGTGGCGGTGATCGACCTCGACGTGCATCAGGGCAACGGCACCGCATCGATCCTGCACGGTGACCCATCGGTATTCACGCTGTCGCTGCACGGCGAGAAGAACTATCCGTTCCGCAAGGAAGCGAGCGACCTCGACGTCGGCCTGCCGGATGGCTGCGACGACGAGGCTTACGCGCACGCGCTGCAGGCAGCGCTGGACACACTGTTCCGCCGCTTCGAGCCGGATCTGCTGATTTACCTGGCCGGCGCGGACCCGCATGAGGGCGACCGGCTCGGGCGGTTGAAACTGACCATGGCTGGCCTGGCACGGCGCGACCGCCTCGTGTTCGACGCCGCGCAGGCCCGCCGCCTGCCGGTGGCGGTGACCATGGCCGGCGGCTATGGCAACCAGATCGAGGACACCGTCGCGGTCCATGCGCAGACGGTGCGGCTTGCCGCGCAATATCACGCCCGCTACGCGCAACTTGCCGCGCGGCTCGCATCATGAGCGAGGTGATCGAGTCGGGCCGCAGCGGCGCGGCCAAGCCGCGTGTCACCCTGTGGGTAGCATCGATGCCGTGGCTGTTCGTGCTGATCTGGAGCACCGGCTTTATCGTCGCCAAATACGGCATGCCGTATGCGGAGCCGATGACCTTCCTGTTTCTGCGCTTTGCCGGCGTGCTGGTGTTGATGGTGCCGTTCGTATTGGTTGCGCGCGTGCCGCTGCCGCGCGTGCCGGGGTCGACCGCAACCGACTGGCGCGCGGTCGGGCATATCGCCGTGGCCGGCCTGCTGCTGCAGGCGGGCTACCTCGGCGGGGTCTGGGCCGCGATCAGGCTCGGCATGCCGGCGGGCGTTTCGGCGTTGATCGTAGGCATGCAGCCGATCCTCACCGCGTTGATTGCTACCCGCATGGGCGAGCACATCGGCGCGCGCCAGTGGCTGGGCCTGCTGCTGGGCATCGCCGGCGTGGCGCTGGTGGTGGCGAACAAGCTCGGTGCCAGCGGCTTGACGTCGGCCAGCCTCGCGCTGGCTGGCGGCGCGCTGTTCAGCATCACCGTGGGGACGGTCTACCAGCGGCGTTTCTGCCCGGTGTTCGACCTGCGCATGGGTTCGGTGATCCAGTTCGCCGCGGCGGCGCTTGCCTGCGTGCCGTTCATGTTCCTGTTCGAGACGCGGGAGGTGCAGTGGACTGCCGGCATGCTTGGCGCGCTGGCGTGGTCGGTGGTGGCGTTGTCGATCGATCTCGCTGCTGTTCCTGCTGATCCGGCAGGGTGCCGCCACCAAGGTGTCCAGCCTGATGTACCTGACGCCGCCCACCACGGCGGTGATGGCGTGGCTGCTGTTCGGCGAGCGCTTCCCGCCGCTGGCGGCCGCCGGCATGGTGCTGGCCGCGCTCGGTGTCGCCCTTGTCATCCGTCGCTAGCGGCCGCGCGTTCGTATCGCGTAGGCCGCTGGTTCAGAATTTTCGCATTTCGTACTGCCTCGTCCTGTCCCTCTCTCGCCCCATGAAACCGCAAGCCGAAGCGCGCAGTGCCTATCCGTACTTCCAGCCGATCACCACGCGTTGGATGGACAACGATGTCTATGGCCACGTTAACAACGTTGTCTACTACAGTTATTTTGACACCGTGGTGAATACCTACCTGATCCGGCAGGGCGTGCTCGATGTCACGTCGGGCGACACCATCGGGCTGGTGATCGAGACGCAGTGCAACTACTTCTCGTCGCTCAGCTTCCCCGAGACCGTGGTAGCGGGTTTACGCGTAGCCAGGCTGGGCACGTCGAGCGTGCGCTATGAGGTCGGCCTGTTCAGCGGCGACAACGAGGTCGCTGCCGCGCAAGGGCATTTCATCCACGTCTATGTCGATCGCGCTACGCGCCGGCCGGTACCGTTGCCGGGCGCGTTGCGCGAAGCGCTGCTGCCATTGGCGGCGGCGGGCGCGGTGACGGGCGCACGGGAATAGGACGGGGCAACAGGAGATGAACAAGATGTCCCACGAGAAGCAACTCGGCTCGCAGGAGGCCGTGGACTGCGTGGATCGCGCGATCCTGACGCGGCGATCGGTGCGCGCCTTTCTCGATACGCCCGTGCCGCGCAGCACCGTGGAAGAAATCCTGGCGGTCGCCAGCCGCGCGCCGTCGGGCACCAATACGCAGCCCTGGCGCGTTTATGTGCTGTCGGGCGAGGCCAAGGCGAAGCTGTGCGCCGACGTGCTGGCCGCCTATGAAGATCCCGAGCGCGACACCAAGTACCGGGAGGAATACCCGTACTATCCGCGCGAATGGTCCGACCCGTATCTGTCGCGGCGGCGCAAAGTGGGCTGGGACTTGTACGGGCTGCTCGAGATCAGCCGCGAGGACAAGGCGCGCATGCATGAACAGCATGCGCGCAACTTCCGTTTCTTCGATGCGCCGGTGGGCATCATCTTCACCATCGACCGCATCATGGAGCAGGGCAGCTGGCTCGATTACGGCATGTTTCTGCAAAGCATCATGGTCGCCGCCCGCGCGCGCGGGCTCGATACCTGCCCGCAGGCGGCGTTTACGCAGTTCCACAAGATCATCGCCAGCCATCTGCGGCTGCCACCGGAAGAAATGGTGGTGTGCGGCATGTCGCTGGGTTTTGCCGATCCGGAGGCCGTCGCGAACCGCCTTACTACGGAACGTGAACCGGTCAGTGGGTTCGCGCGTTTTCTCTCATAGTGAAATTTGTTTCAACATGTAACGATGGCAGCTGATATCACACGAGACTTCAGGTGTTGGCTTCGTCGCTACGAAGGGGTAGCAAGGGTGAGCCGGACTGCGCTTGGGTCGAGCGCACAGGAGTTCGATAGCGGACGTGACGCATCACGTACTTTTTCCATATTGTGGAAATATATGTGAATCGAACTTTAAGGAGCGTCTGTAAGTCTTTAATCTTGCTAACAATTTCTTTCTTTGCTACACTAGCGCCGTTCCTATGCGCTGAATGAATCATGTTCCGGTCTGATTCCTTTTTCTCCAGATTCTTCGGCTCCACACCCATGTCCGCCGTCGCTGCCGCGGTACTGGTGTCGGTGTCGATGGTCGCGGTGCCCGTGGCCGAAGCGGCCACTAAGGGCTCATCCACCCAAAAAACAAGCAATAAGCAGGCAAAATCCGCTAAAACGGAGAAAAAGACGGCTTCCAAGCCCGTTGCCAAGAGCGCCAGAGTCGCGAAAAGCGAAGCAGGTTCGCCGCGCAAGATGGTGGTGCTGAAGAAGGGCAAGCGCCACGTCGTGGTGGCCCAACACGCGGCTCCCGTGCGGGCCGCGTTTACGCCATCGAAGCCGTCGCTGGGCGAGGCCATGGGCCTGCGCGACACCGACGATGCGCTGGCGTTGCGCTCCAGCGTCGCGCTGGTGATGGACCAGAATTCCAACGAAGTGCTGTTCCAGAAGAATGCCAGCGCCGTGCTGCCGATTGCATCGATCACCAAGCTGATGACCGCGCTGGTGGTGATGGACTCGCGCCTGCCGATGGACGAGGTGCTGACCATCACCGAGGAAGACCGCGACACCGAGAAGCACAGCAGCTCGCGCCTGCGCTTCGGCACGCAGCTGACGCGCCAGGAACTGCTGCTGCTGGCGCTGATGTCGTCCGAGAACCGCGCCGCTTCTGCGCTGGGCCGCCACTACCCGGGCGGCCTGCCGGCCTTTGTGCAGGCCATGAACCGCAAGGCGCGAGAGCTCGGCATGAACGACAGCCATTTCGTCGATTCCAGCGGCCTGTCGAGCAGCAACGTGTCGAGCGCGACCGACCTGGTGCGCATGGTCAATGCCGCGTACCGCAACCCGACCATCCGCGAGTACTCGACCCAGACCGAGCATGAAGTCAACGTGCTGGGACGCACCCAGCATTACGTCAGCACCAACCGCCTGGTGCGCGGCGGCAACTGGGAGATCGGCCTGCAGAAGACCGGCTTTATCTCCGAGGCCGGCCAGTGCCTGGTGATGCAGGCCCGTGTGCAGGGACGCACTGTGGTGATGGTGTTCCTGGACTCCGCCGGCAAGCTGTCGCGCTTTGCCGATGCCAACCGGGTCAAGGAGTGGCTCGAGCATTCGCCGTCCTCGCCGCAGCGCGGCTTCCCGTCCTCGCCAAACCTGACGCAGGGTCCAGGCAGCGCCCACGCGGTGCTGGCCGCGCAGCAATCGCGCGGCATCTAAAGCCCGCACACCCTGGACCGAAAAAAACGCGCCGCATTGCGGCGCGTTTTGCCTTTGGTGCGGTGCGGTCAGAGCAGCTTGCCGGGATTCATGATCCCGGCCGGATCGAACACCGACTTGACCTCGCGCATCAGACGCAATTCCAGCGGATCCTTCACCGCCAGGAAGGCATGGCGCTTGAGCTGGCCGATGCCATGCTCGGCGCTGATGCTGCCGCCGTAGCGCATCACCTCGTCCAGCACCGCATCGGTCACGGCATCGCCCTGCGTGGCCGCCCAGTCGATCGGGGCGCCGGCGGGACGCGACAGGTTGTAGTGCAGGTTGCCGTCGCCGAAGTGTCCGAACACGAAGGGCCGGATCGCGGCATCGAGCGCGCGCAGCCGTGCCGCCATCGACTCCATGAAGGCGGGGATCTGCTCGATCGGCAGCGACACGTCGTGCTTGAGGTGCGGACCGTCGGCGCGCTGCGCTTCGGAGATTTCCTCGCGCAACTTCCACAGCGCCTGCAGCTGCGCCAGCGAAGCGGAGACCGCGGCATCGAGGCACAGCTCGCGCTCCAGCGCCTCGCCGATGACGCGTTCCAGCAGCGCGTTCAGCGCGGCTTCATCGGTGGTGTCGGCCAGTTCCACCAGCACGTAGGCCGGGTAGCGCTGCGCGAACGGTTCCTGCACGCCTTCTGCATGCGCGAGCACCAGGTCCAGGCAAGCGCCGGTAAAGAACTCGAAGGCCTGCAGGCGTGCGCCGCATTGCTCGAACAGCAGTTCATAGAGCGCCAGCGACTGCGCGGGCGAGGCCACCGCCGCCAGCACCACGCTGCGCGTATCGGTGCGCGGGAACAGGCGCAGCGCCGCCGCGGTGATCACGCCGAGCGTGCCTTCGGAGCCGATCAGCAGCTGCTTCAGGTCGTAGCCGGTATTGTCCTTGCGCAGCGTGCGCAGCCCGTGGAAGACCTCGCCATTGGGCAGCACGGCCTCGACCCCCAGCACCAGTTCGCGCGTCATGCCATAGCGCACCACGTTGACGCCGCCGGCATTGGTGGCCAGGTTGCCGCCGATCTGGCACGAATCCTCGGCGGCCAGCGACAGCGGCAACAGCCGGTTGGCGTCCTGCGCGGCACGGCGCAGGTTGCCCAGGATGCAGCCGGCGTCGGCCACCATGGTATTGGCGATGGTGTCGAGCGAGCGCACCGCGTTCATGCGGTCCAGGCTCAGCACCACGTTGTGCGCGCGCGCGTCGGGCGTGGCGCCGCCGCACAGGCCGGTATTGCCGCCGCGCGGCACCACCGGCACCGCGGCCTGCTGGCACAGTGCCAGCGCGCGCGACACTTCGTCGACGCTACGGGGCCGCAGCACCGCCTGGGCCTGGCCGCGGTAGATGCCGCGCCAGTCCGACAGCCACGGAGCGATATCGTCGGGATGGGTCAGCGCGGTGTCGGGGCCGAGGGCTTCGGCGAGCCGCTGGGCAAAGGATCCGTTTTGCATGATGGTGGTGTCTTGTCAGGAAAGGGATGCTGTGCTGGTGGCGCCGGGCGCCATTGCA